>JAYEHI010000314.1:0-20791 GCA_034659455.1 Campylobacterota bacterium
TCTAAAAGCGCTACACTTGGCGTTGTATCTATTATTTTCGATGTAGTGACTTCATATGTGGTCCATGGCTTACCAAGAGTTAAAGGTTCGTATACCTCTTTTGTACTACATGCACTAAAAAAGAGTGTAAAAACAAGAAAGAAAAAAATGTTTTTTTTCATTCTGCTTATTTAACTCCATAGTGCATTAACGCGTTTGCCACTTGAGCCATAGGCGAATCAACATTTATCATGCTAAGTTTTGTATGCGCTTCGTCTATCTTTTTTTCATTCATTAAAAGTACAGCACTCTGTATACGTGCTAAATCTGAATATATCGCATTTTTCTTCTGTGCATAAGTGTCTAGTTGACTCACATCATTAGAGTTTTGTGCTAGTTCATAAGCGGCTAAGTCTCCTACGAGTTGTGCATTTGACTCTTGCAGTTTTTCTAAAGCTGTAACATCTCTGTTAACTATAGCCTGAGAGTAGTTCCATACGTCACTTAAAGCGGGACTCAAAGATTGGAGTCTAGCTAACGTAGCGGGATTATTTGGATTTTCTTGAAGTTCGGCTAAAGATGTGTTTGCACCCTCAATGGTATTTTGTTTATTAATAGAGTAAGCAATGTTGCCCGCTACAAAAAGCACTATCGCCACAACGCTGCCTATCATAATGTTTTTATATTTTTTTACAAATTTTTCCGTAACAACGGCTTTTTCAAAAAACTTCTCTTCTGAAGTTAACTCATCTTTTACCATTTCTATATCTTGTTTTAAACTCAAAAATAATCCTTATATTATAAAAAGTTCATAATATTACCCTTTAGTAAGTTAAAGTTTTATCAAAAACTCTAGTTTTATACGCTAAAATCTTCCATATAAATTATTATTAGGAAGTTTTATGCAAGTAGACGATGCACTATTAACAAAACTAGAAAAATTATCTTTTTTAAAAGTAAGTGACGACAAACGCGAAGAGATCAAAGAGCAACTCTCAGAAATAGTAACTTTTGTAGACAATCTTAGCTCACTAGACACAGATGGAGTTGATGATAAGTTTGCCATGAACGACAATCCAACACCTTTGAGAGAAGACACTCCAACTTCATCAACACAGATTAGCGACTCCATACTGAAGAACTCGCCAAATAGCGCTGACAACTTCTTCGTAGTTCCAAAAATAATCGAGTAAATATGATAAAAGTATATGGAATAAAAAACTGCGATAGCATCAAAAAAGCACTAAAGTTTTTTAAGCAATATGATTTAGAGTACGAACTTCACGACTATAAATCTGAGGCATTGCCTTGTAAAAAAATAGAAGAGTGGCTACAAAAAACGGATATTAAAACGCTTTTTAATGCAAGAAGCACAACATACCGTAACCTAAAACTTAAAGAGCTAAACCTAGACGAATCAGGACAAAAAGAGTGGCTTTGTAAAGAGAATCTACTTATAAAACGCCCTGTAGTTGAGTTTGACGATAAACTAATCGTAGGCTTTAATGAAGAAACATATCAAAGGAGTTTCATATGAGTGAAAACGTAGCACAAGTCGATCCAAGTGATAAAAAAAGATTAGATATCAAAAAACTACTCAAAAGTGTCTTGGCGTTTAAGTCATCAGACCTTCACCTAGTAGTAGGTAGTGAGCCTCAAATCCGTATAGATAAAGAGCTTCGCGCACTAAATCTTCCAGTCTTAGATGCCAAAGATGTTGAAACTATGGCATACTCGCTCATAGAAGATAAGCAGAAGAAAGAGTTTGAAGAACACAACGAGCTTGATTTCTCTTTTGAGTTACAAGATATTGGGCGTTTTCGTGCAAACTACTATCGCACCATTCACGGTATCGCTTGTGCTTTTCGTATGATTCCTATCGACATACCTACGCTTGACGAGTATGGAAACCCTCCTATTTTTAAAGAACTTATTAAAAAAGAGAAAGGTCTCATTCTTGTAACAGGCCCTACAGGCTCTGGTAAGTCAACAACTCTTGCCTCTATGCTTCACGAGATAAACATAACTGAACGCCGTCACATTATCACCATAGAAGACCCCGTCGAGTTTGTTCATAAAAACGACAAATCTCTCTTCTCTCAACGCGATGTTGGAAGTAATACCGAGTCGTTTGCCACAGCTCTAAAGTTTTCACTCCGTCAAGATCCCGATATTATCCTTATCGGGGAGATGCGTGACGCTGAGACTATCGGAGCGGCGCTTACAGCGGCAGAGACTGGTCACTTAGTTTTTGGAACGTTACATACAAACTCGGCACCTGGTACGATTAACCGTATTATTGATGTGTTCGATGGGGAAGAACAAGCGCAAGTAAGAGCACAGCTTGCTTCTTCTTTGGTTGCGGTTGTTTCACAGACCCTTATCCCCAGAATCGGTTCAGGAAAGGTTGCTACTCAAGAGATTCTGATTACAAACCCTGCAATCCAAAATCAGATTCGCGAAGACAAAGTTCACCAAATATACTCTCAAATGCAACTCAATCAAGCAGAGACACATATGACGACTCAAACACAGCAACTCTTGGAGTTCCTACAAAAAAACGTTATCTCCAAAGAAAATGCCATCAAAAATTCTAACAAACCAGAAGAGTTAATAAAAATGATAGGAGGGCTTTAAGCCTTTCTAAACCGTATCATCTTAAAGCGTTCACCCAAGAAGTTAGGGAGTATAAGCATTTTAGCTTTTTCTAGCTCTTGTTTATACAGCTTCTCGTCTACATGCTCTTTAAGAGTCTCTAGCAGTTCTAAAATACCCATATCTACAAGTGCACTCATCTGTGCTTTTAACTCTATAAACTCCATACCTGCTTCTTCATAAGCATCTTTAACATGTGCAAAAGTCACATCATATGTTATGTCACTCTTTGCAAAAAGTTCTTCGCGTTTGATATCTTCTGCGAAAAAAGGAATCACCTCATGTTTTGCATAAACACGCACAGAGAAGTCTGGACGAGCGGCCATCTCTCCATAATCAAAACTCATAAACTCAAACTTTGTAGCAGCCGATGCCATCTCCTCTGCGAACTCTTCATATCCTAAAGCTATCTCACCTCTATCTTTAAAGTACATTTTCGCCTTTTCATCTACCCATTCATTTTCGACATCAAATGTAACCTCGTGTCCATCAACTCTTCCTATTTTTCCCTTATAGTAGAGTTCACAAGGAAATGCGTCAAATATTTCATTTGCTATGAAAAAAGCATTTTCGCATTGTAGCTCACTAAGAGATATATAATGAGTCAAAGGCACTACATCTCCAAACGACTCTTTAAAGTATTTAGATTGCTGCTCTTGCAAATCATCAAAACGCTCAATAATAACAAAGTTAAAACTACTAAGAAGTTCGGGTCTTAGTGTATAAATAAACTCGCAAACATCCGCTAAAAAATAGCCATGATGTGCTCCTATCTCACAGATAGTCGCGTTTGACTCTAAAAAACCTTCATCGACAAGCGAGATAATATGTTTAGCTACACTCCCACCAAAAAACTTACTTGTACTTACTGCAGTGTAGAAGTCTCCACTTTTTCCTATGTTTTTATAAGTTGCATAGTAGCCATCACTTCCATATAACCAATCTCTCATATATTCACTAAAATTCAAACTTACTGCCCCTCATTGACATACATTTCATATAGATTAAGTAGTGAGAGTTGTTTGTCTATCTCATAGACTTCTGAATCTAGTCTTTGAATACTCAAAGAGTTCTTCAAGGTGTCAACGTCTTGCTCTGTTTTATATCCTGCTTTGAACAAGTCCGTCGTATCGTTTAAGAGTCTTGTATATATCTCTATATTTTCATTACTCAGTGATATCTTTTTATCAAAATTATCTATATTGTGACGAACTTGCTCGAAGAGTGCTCTGAGTTCTCTTTTTTTATCTTCTTGGAGTACTTTAGACTTTAAGTAATCAACCTTAACTGACTCCATATCTCTGAACATGTTAAAGTCAAGTGGCATACTTGCTCGAATGCCATAGTCATAATATGACAAGTCATTTTTAGCAACAAAGTTATTACTAAATTGCTGTTCAGAATTATTCCATGTATACCCTGCTGTGAAACTTACTTTTGGAAGATACTTTGCTATAGTAACATTGTGGTAGTAATCATTTTTCTCTATCTCTGCCTGACTCTGCTGAAGTACGATATTGTATTTTATAAATTCATCGCTACTAATGTACTCTAAGTAAGGAATTTTTGCAGACTTATAGTCCAAATCACTCAAAGTTTGGAACTGTGTTATAAGTCTCTGTTTTGCAGTTTGTATGTCATAAAGAGCTTGAATAACTATGTTTCTTTGAATCACGGCATTGTCTAAAAAACCAGAGTCTAGTTGTCCACTAAGATATTGCTCTTTTTTCTGCGCAAGATTAATCTCAGAATTTTTTATCTGCAACTTTTGTGCTTCTTCTCTTAGAGTAGTCTGCTTTATCTGCATTAGTATGCTAATAGTCTCTTTTATCATCTTACGTTTTGCAACATCAATGGAGTAGTCACTATACTTTTTACTAGCACTTGCGAACTTAATACCGTAATAAATTCCACCACTTTGAAAAATTGGCTGATCCATTCTTATAGCAGCATTTTGACTTGTCAGTTCATCATTTTTTGGTTTACTTCTGGAGTAACTATATTGAAGTTGTAGTGGAGCTATCCATGAGTCACGAAGTTTAGAACTCTCCGCCTCATTTTTCTCATAGTCATATCCAAATGCTTTATTTTTATACTCAGATATATAACTATCTAAAGTAGCATTGTTTTCGTTTGCGAACAGTAGTGTGCTATATACTAGACACAGCGATAGAGAGAGCTTTAAAACCTTCATCAATTTCCTCTTTTGTAATAGTTAATGGTGGTAGAAATCTTAAAGTATTTCTTCCAGCACGAAGAACCATAACACCATTATCTTTGGCGTTTGACATGATAGAAGCTAATGTGTCAGCATCTTTAACACGTAAACCGCACATCATTCCTATACCTACTTTGGATGTAAAAAGTTGCTTATTTTCACTATAAAAAGTATCAAGTGCTCTGTTAAATGCCACTGAAGTTTCATCTAGTTTTCCGCTTTTTTTCTCTTCATTTAATATATCAACCACTTCACAAACGGCAGCACTGCTTAGGTAGTTCCCACCAAATGTAGAGCCATGGTCTCCAGCACTAAGAACATCTTTAAGTGATGTCATAACTATTCCAACAGGAACACCACCGCCAACACCTTTAGCTAGTGTAATAATCTCTGGCTGAATATCATATACTTGTGACGCGGTAAACTCGCCAGTTCTATAAGCACCTGTTTGCACTTCATCTACTATGAGTGGTATATTTTTCTCTTTTAGAAGTTTTGCTAGTGCTTGAACTTTTTGTTTATCTTGTGGTTCAACACCACCCTCGCCTTGAATAAGTTCTATCATTACAGCCGCAGTGTGATCATCTAAAAGTGCCTCTATAGAATCTATAGTCTCAGCATAAACAAAACCATCAGGAAATGGTCCAAAATAGTTATGCATAGACTCTTGTCCAGTAGCTTTGACTGTAGTAATAGTACGCCCATGAAATGAATGCTGTAGTGTGATAATCTTATAGCGTTTAATCTCACCATCACGTTCACCATGTTTTCTCGCTATTTTAATAGCACCCTCATTTGCTTCAGCACCCGAGTTTCCAAAAAAACACTGCATATCGTATCCACTAGCTTCTACTACTCTCTGTGCCGCTTTAGCCTGTGCCTCTATATAGTAAAGATTTGATATATGAGTGATATTAGCTATTTGAGAGCAGATAGCACTGTTTACTCTTTCATTTGCATGACCTACGCTAATGACACCAATGCCTGAAGTGAAATCTATATATTTTTTTCCATCACTATCGATTAAGCTTGCGTTTTTTCCACTCACAAACTCAACATCTCCACGACCATATGTTGGCAGTATGTATTTTTGGGTCAACTCTTTTGTATTCATATTTTCTTCCTAATTCATAATTTTTAAATAATATCCGTTATTATAACTCTATTTTCTTGATAAATAGCAGATTTTCCAAAGGATGAGTGTTCAGAACTTGTTAAGTTGTTTACGCCAGGTGTGCCACTATAGACTAGTGCACAATCCTTTCGTAAGTCATCATTGTATTTTACTTTTAAGACAACACTTCCAGCTGCTGAACTTATCTTAACACTCTCTCCCTCTTTGAATCCGAGTTTGCTATGAAGAAAAACCTCTTCTTCTCTGACAAACTGCGAATTTAGACTCTTAGCACTTTTTGGAGTTATTAAATACATCTCGTTAGCATCTCTCATAGCCTCTATATGAAACTTTTGTAAAAACTTGAACTCTCCATCTTTAGTATCAAAACCATTTCTATACTGTATAGTATCTCTTAACTTTACTTCAAAACTTCCATCTTTCTTCTCTTGTGCAAAATTTTTAAAGTGAGTTAAATACTCCTCTTCATCTTTTAGTTCTATCCCAAACTCTAGACAGAGATACTTTGCTAAATCATACTCACTAATACCGATATCACTCTCTATTTGCTTATTCATAACCATAAATCCATTATGAGAATAAGAAGTTCTTACATCCTCTTTTTCTAAAAAGGTCTTTGCTGGAATAATGAGATCTGCCACTCTACTTGTCTCATTTTCATATAAACCAAAGTAAACTATATTTTGGACCTTACTTAGCGTCTCTTTAACCCTAGCGGTGTTTGGCATTTGAGAGAGAGGGTTTGAACCCTGTATAAAGATACTCTTATACTCATCAAAAGCCACGTCAACCTTAGAAACTCTTTTCGCCTTTGAACTAAAAGGAGATACCAGACCCTCTTTTGAATTTCCTAAATAACTCACACCACAACCCTCTTTGCCAAAAAGACCTAAGCTTAGAGCAAAAGCATCAATAGCCTGCATAACATCCGCACCGTTTTTATATTTTTGGATACCAAGACCACAAACAATGGCAACTCTTTTTCCATTTACGAGTTCAACTACTCGCTTGACTTTTTCTAGTGAGATATCCATATTTTGAAGTAAATCACTGTTGCTATAGTTTTTTATAAGTTTACAATACTCTTCATACTTATCTTTATACTTATCTAAAAAATCTTTATCCAAACCCTCACTAATTTCTAAATAGTTCATAAGTAGCATAGCTAGATAAATATCTGTGTTTGGTTTTAGCTGAATGTGAATAGTTGCTTGTTTAGCAATTTTTGTTGTAACCGGGTCAATCACTATAAGTTTTTTTCCCTTAAGAAAAGGTAGAAGATGCGATGAAGTAGTGTGTGGGTTTCTTCCCCATACTATGACTACTTCAGATTTTGCTATCTCTGAGAGTGGCATATTTTGATTACTACCTCGCCCCTTAAGTATACCAGCTTCGCCAGCGCCATCACAAAGAGTCCCCTCTGTTGAAATAGCATCAAATTCAGAAAAAAAATGCTCTGTTACATCTTGCATAAGTCCAAAATTGCCACTACCTTTATAGTAAAGCATTTCCTTATGAGGCGATTGAGCCAGTATCTCTTTTAAAATTACAAGTGCGTCTTTTATGCTAATTTTTTGACCCTTGTAACGAGGTGAAATAATTCGCTCAAACTCATTATAGTGGTTTAAATGTGGACATAAGAACCCTTGAGTATGCCCGCTTTTAACACCACTTAGCTTTGAATCCCTGTATACAATACTGCATGCATCAAAACAGTCAAGTGGACATGCAGTTACACCTTGACTCACTTTAATTCTATTTTCACTAACTTTGAGAATACTTTAGGAGATTTGATTACTATTTGAGCCATATACTTAGATATGTTTTTACTATCTGCGATGTTTAAAAGTCTTGAGATTTTATACTCAGTCTCATTACCATTAATATAAACTACTTTACTTTTAGCACCTATAACATCTTCTTCATTTAAGTAAATAGTCAAAATAGCCCTGCTAGTATCAAGTAGCGTCGCCAAAGGAGTTCCTTTGTTTACAACTTCTCCAACCTTTACGTTGAGTTCATAAAGAGTGTAATCCTTTGCGCTTAAACTTTTGTCACTCATACTTCTTTGTAGCTGAGCTTTACGAAGCTGTAAATCTGAAATCTGAGTCTTTAATGAATTTATCTCTTTTTGAGTAGCTAAAAATGAATTTTCACTTGTTACTAAATTATAAAATTCATTATCTTTTTCTACACTAGATTTTATTTTAAGGGCTTGAACTTTTTTATAGTTTTCACGTTTTTTGTTTAATGAACTCTCAAGGTTTTGCAGTATTTTTTCATTCATTTCAACTGTAGATTTTGAGTACTCCAGCTTTTCATTTACATATTTAAGTTCCTCTTTATCAAGCTCATCATCAACTTTAATGTATGCGTTGTTAGGTAGTTTTTCACCAATCATATTTTCATTGGCAAAAAGCACTACTCCTATTACATTTGAACTTATTTTCTTAATCTCATATGGCTCAACTTTAGAGTAATAAATATTAGAGTAAAGAGCAGACACAACCATTAGCAATGATAATAAAAATTTCATGATGTTGAATTCCTTAAATAAACTTCACTGTAGAAGTTAAGTTTTTAATAAGATTCATTTTAACATTACATTGCTAATATTCAAGAACATTTCATTTTATTTTTGGTATTATGATTTTATATATAATTAAAGGGTGTTTATGTCTATATTAGATAATGTTGATGCTGCTACGAACCTGGCAAAAAACAATGAACTTCAGCTATTAGTTTTTAGGATTAGTGAAAAGAGCGACTCTGCTTATTATGCGATAAATGTATTTAAGACTAGAGAAGTTGTTGAGTCGAAGAACCATTATTTAACTCAAATACCATCTTCTCATCCACTTCTTGAGGGAACTATTGTCCTTCGTGGACTCCAAATTCCTATCCTTGATCTTCCAGCTTGGTTAGGGAACTCTTTAACAAAAGAAGAGAATCAAAAATCAAATATTTTAATATGCGATTTTAATGGCATTATTATTGGTCTTCGTATAATGTCCGCATTTAGAGTTATCAAAAAGAACTGGAACGAAATGCATGCTCCCGATAGCTACAGACTCAAAGAAGATGGTGTAGTTATGAATGACACAAGACTTGAAGATGGCAGTCTTTGTCTTATTCTGGATTATGAAAAGCTCCTCTCTGATGTCATCCCACAAGCTATGGTAGATGTTGTCTCCGATACAAATAACCTTCAAGGTATTCAAATACCAGATAAATTAAAAAATGGAACCGTTTTAGTAGCAGAGGATTCAAAAACAGCGCAACGCGCTCTAATTCAAATCTTTAAAAATGCAAATATAAACATGCAACTCTTTGATAATGGACAGAAACTTATCGACTACGTCAATGGACTTAAAGACAGAGCAAGTGAAATTCCAGCCATTATTACAGATATAGAGATGCCTGAGATGTCAGGATTTACTGTTATAAAGACACTTAAAGTAAATCCATTTGCAAGAGATATACCAATCATTGTAAACTCTTCTATGACAGGAAATAACAATAAACGCGAAGCAGAAGGATTAGGTGCTGATGCTTTTATAGAAAAAACTAAAAGTCATAATGTTATACCATTAATTATTTCAGTAATGAAATAGTTAATACCCCCTCTTCTTTCTATCCCTCTATACAATACAAAATCCATAATATATTTATTTATAACCATTAAAGAAAAGACTTAAGTAAAAAAGTTTAAAGAGTGGTGTAAGTGCTAGGCACTGATGACGAAGTGTACTTTAGTACATGCTGTAAACGAAGTGAGGAAATACTCTTGGGGTGTGAGGAAGAAGTAACGACGCAATTGCGCCGCTATTTAAATTTTTGTGCCAGATTACTGGAACAGAGAGATTAAAACCCCTGCTGCTACTGCTGAACCGATTACACCCGCAACATTAGGACCCATAGCATGCATAAGAAGCATATTAGAACGGTCATACTCCATACCAACTTTATTAGATACACGAGCTGCCATTGGAACTGCTGATACACCAGCTGAACCGATTAGTGGATTGATCTTGTTCCCTGGGAACATATTCATAATCTTAGCCATTAATACACCCGAAGCTGTACCAACTGAGAATGCAACAATACCAAGAGCCATAATAAACATAGTTTCAGGAACTAAGAACTGATCTGCAGCTAGTTTAGAACCAACACCAAGTCCTAAGAAAATAGTTACTGTATTTATAAGAGAATTTTGAAGAGTATCATTAAGACGCTCAACAACACCTGACTCTTTTAAGAAGTTACCAAACATAAACGCACCAATAAGTGGTGTAGACTCTGGTAAAACCATAATAGCTAGAGTAAGAACCATAACTGGGAACACAAGCTTCTCTAAACGTGATACATGACGAAGAGTAGTCATTTTTATCTTACGCTCTGTTTCAGTTGTCAGTGCTTTCATAATTGGTGGTTGAATAATAGGAACCATAGCCATATATGAATAAGAAGCAACCGCAATAGCACCTAATAATTCAGGAGCAAGTTTAGTAGCGATAAAGATAGATGTCGGACCATCCGCTCCACCAATAATAGAAATAGCTGATGCTTGCTGCAGTGTAAAATCAACAACACCAAGTTGAGTTAATGCAACTGCACCAACAAGTGTTCCAAAGATACCAAACTGTGCAGCTCCACCAAGAAGTGCAGTTTTAGGGTTTGATAAAAGTGGACCAAAATCCGTCATTGCACCAACACCCATAAAGATTAAAATAGGGAACATTTCGTTTGAGAGACCCATACCGTAAATAACACCTAAGAAACCGTGATCTCCAGCGATACCAGCAACTGGAATATTTGCTAAAAGTCCACCAAAAGCAATTGGTAGAAGTAATAAAGGCTCAAAACCTTTTTTAATCGCTAACCAAAATAGGAAAAAAGTAACTAAAATCATAAGAACACGTCCCCATGATTTATGGAAGTCACTCATTGGTTTTCCATCTGAACTTAGTTCATTTGGATTAGGGTTCATTACAGCATTTACACCTGTAGACTTAAGAAAACCAGTAATCATCTCTGAAAACGGCTTTGTTTGATAAGTCTCTTCTTTGTGCATAGAGTTAGCACCAGCTTCAGCATGTGCAGCTGCACTAGCATTTAGAGTAGAGAAACCAAGCACCATGAAAAGTGCTAGTAATTTTAAAACTATAAACTTCATTTAATTATCCTAGTACTGCTACTACTTGACCTTCTACAACTTTGTCATTTGTAGCAACGTTAATAGATTTAATTACTCCACCTTTTGGTGCAACAACATCGATTTCCATTTTCATAGATTCAAGAATCATAATCACATCGCCTTCATTTACACTCTGACCTGGATTAGCAACGATTTTCCAAACATTACCCGGAAGTAAAGCTTTAATTTCAATGTCTGTTCCTGAAGTTGTTGGAGCTGCATTTGATGGAGCTACCGCTTCACCGTTTGACGCTGTAACTTGAATGTTTGCATCGCCTTCTGCTACTTGAACACTAAACTTCTCACCATTTACTACTACTGTATAATTTCCATTACCCATTGAACTTCCTTCACAATCGTTTTTCATTTCTGATATTTTACGTACGTTTAATTCGCCTTTTCCTTGAAGAAATGCGATACCTTTTTCTTGACAAGCTGCTGCAATAAAGATGTTCTCTTCAGTGATTTCTATACCAGCTTCTTTAAGCTCATCTATCGCATGTTGAAGTGATTTAGCTGGATCAGCATCCGCTAAATCAAGTGCTTTTTCAGTCGTAGGCTCTAATCCTAACTTCTCTGAAGCAATTTTTACGATTTCTGGATCTGGAGCGACTGGAGTCTTACCAAAGTAACCAAGAACCATTTTTCCATAACCCGGAGCTATTGCCTTCCAAGGTCCTTGCATAACATTGTTAAGTGCTTGCTGGAAATAAAACTGAGAAACTGGAGTCACAGATGTACCATAACCACCTTTTTCAACTACCTCTTGCATAGCTGCTATTACTTCTGGAAATCTATCTAAAATGTCGTTATCACGCATCATTTGAGTGTTTGCAGTAAGTGCACCACCTGGCATTGGAGAGAATGGAATCACTGGAGAAACCATAGTTGCTTCTGGTGGCATAAAGTAATCACTTAAAGAGTACTGTAACTCTTTTTCATAAGTTAATATTTTACCAATCTCTAATCCACCAAGATCAAAATTCATTCCCTTAGTAGCATGAAGCATAGTTAAAATATCTGGCTGACTTGTTCCACCACTTACAGGAGCAGCCGCCATGTCAATACCATCTATACCAGCTTCTAATGCTGCCATGTAAGCAGAAACAGAAACACCAGCAGTCTCATGTGTGTGAAGACGAAGGTGTGTACCCTCTGGAACTAAACCACGTGCCATCTTAATAGTTTCAAAAACTTTTTGAGGATTTGAAGTACCAGATGCATCTTTAAAACAGATACTGTCATAAGGAATACCCGCATCTAAAATATCACGAAGAGTTTTTTCGTAAAATTTCACATCATGAGCACCATGGCACCCTGGTGGTAAATCCATCATTGTTACAACTACTTCATGCTTAAGTCCATGATGAGATATTCTCTCACCTGAATACTTAAGGTTCTCAACGTCATTAAGCGCGTCAAAGTTACGAATCGTAGTTGTACCGTGCTTTTTAAACATTTTTGCGTGAAGATCGATAAGCTCTTTTGAACCAGTGTCAAGCATAACCGTATTTACACCACGAGCAAGTGTTTGAAGATTTGCATCTGGTCCTACAATTTTTCTAAAACCATCCATCATTTCAAAAGCATCTTCTCTTAAATAAAAGTATAAAGATTGAAATCTCGCCCCACCACCAAATTCGTAGTGAGTTATTCCCGCTGTTTTTGCAGCTTCAACAGCTGGAAAAAAGTCATTCATTAGAACACGACCGCCAAATACTGACTGGAAGCCATCTCTAAAAGTTGTATCCATTACATCTATAAATTTCTTAGCCATTATAATCCTTAACCTTCTCTATGATGCTTAATTGCCGCTGTAATTGCGGCAACGACACGTTTGTTGTCTTTTTGTGCAGGTGCCGACGATGGCGCTGCACTTACTTCTGGTTCAGGAAAAAACTTATGTACGACAATAGACATGATATTCATGCTTATAATCATAACTATTAAAAATAAGAACACTGTTCCCATTCCCAATCCCATAAATTTAAACCCTTCTAGTATGAGGTTAGTTTCCATTAAATTACCTTTTGTACATAATTTGTTCGGCAAGTATAGTATAAAGATGTTTAAAAAAAGTTTTTCTCCCTCCAGTTGTATTTATAATAGGCAAATTGTTACTTTTTGATTATATACTTCCACAAAATATAAAATAAAGAGTCTTAAATGAACAAAAAAATAGAGAAATTTGGAATTGTTAATAGCATTGAGGGATACTCTTATCTACTTCTACTTTTTGTCGCCATGCCGATGAAATACTTGATGGGCATAGCTATCGCAACAAAAATCGTAGGAATGATACATGGGATTCTATTTATACTGTTTCTCTTTCTTCTCATTGCTGCTTGGCAAGAAGCGAAATGGTCAATAAAAGAGACTATTGTATTTTTTGTAGCTTCTCTTATACCCTTTGGAACTTTTTTTACAAAAAATAAAATCAAAAGTTATGAATAATCAAAGTTTTTTTTGTTAAAATTCTTCTAAAATAAATAACTAAAACAGGCTTTTAATATATGATAATTGGTATGTTCGAACAAGATTTTGTCGCTTATATGATTTTTGGATTGATTCTAAACTTTCTTTTTTCCATTTTATTTGGTTTACATCTTTCCAGCAACATTGGAATCCAAGAGATGATTAGCTCAAAAGGTGACAAAGAGCAGCCTTTACTCGTTAAAATAAGCCTTTTTATTCCTTTTGCCAAAATGCTTATAACTCTCTACAGAGTAACTGTTTTACAGCTTTTCTTTCTAAATAAAGGACATACATATAAAGAGTTTTGGATTTATATGACACACAATAAGTAGCTCTTAATTGTTAACTATTAAAGAAGCACAATCCTTAAGGACTGATGAGTTCCATACTCCTTTTTTATCTCTTTTAGCAGTTCTGCTAACTTTTTCATACACAGAGCTAAACTCTCTATCCTTGAAACCGTTTTTATTAACCGCTAAGCCCTCCGACAATAGTAGCTCACTCAAAGTAGTTTGCCCTTTAGCATATACGACACACTCTAAGTTTTTAAGCTCTATGTGATAGCCCTGAAAAAGTTTTAAAAAAGATTGTGAAAAATATAATAATTTTCTATTTTTCACATAAAATTCATCTATGCTTTTTCGACACGAAGAGTCCTTCTTACTTTTAGCGTATATTTTTTCTAGACTCACTACACCATAAGGCTCGCAGATAAAAGAGTTCGAGTTGATTTGAAACCTTTGAGTATCGTTTGAACTAATACTTTTGAGTATTGCGATAGTAGGTTCTTTTGCTTCTAGGTTTACTAAAGTTTGTGCTATAATTAAAAATAAAAATAGAGGTTTGAAGATGGAAGACTTTAAGTTAAAACTCATACTTAGTGCATTAGGTGGAGTTGTATTTTCTTTTGTTTTTATATTGCTTACCTTTGCACTACCAGTTAAAAATGAAAAACCTTCTTATACTAAACTCCCAAAAGGAAAACTCGAAATTATTTCTCATTCACTCAAGAAATAATTAAAAAGTACTTTTAAGTTCCATAAGTTTAATAGCGTTGAACGCAGACTCTGGTTTGAGCATAATGGCACATGAACGAAGTGTTTCTAAACATATGTAAAGATGCTCCAAATCATCTTTTTTCATTAACTCGTTTAAAAGAATCTCGGCATTTTTAATACGCAAGTTTCGAGCTACACCTAAATTTTTGTGCGCTAAATCTCTTAATGGAGTGTAATCTAGCTCTTTATTTGCATCTCTATTTGATTGCAATTCAAAGATATATTCCTCAAAAGTTGTAATGGCTTTTAAGATTTGGATAACGTAGTCTTCAACAAGCTGATGAATAAGTTCATCATCAAGCCCCAACTCTGCTACTGCTTCTGATTCGTCATAGATATACCTTTCATCAAAAAAAGATTCACAAACAGTTTCAGCCAAACTAGCCAACTCTCGTATCTCTCTGTTTTTTTTGTCGCGTCGATCTATTTTAATATTTTCATTCATTAGCATAAAGTAACATTATTTAAATAAAAGGAAGCAAAAACGAGAGAGATTCGAGGAAAAAGTGACTATTTTACAAAAAAGTGCCAAAGAAGCACTTTTTTATTACTTATATAGCTTTCGTGATAATTCTATTTAATCTAGAGATAAAATCAGCTGTATCACTTAACTCTTGACCATCAAATAGTTTTGCTTGATCAAGTAAAACATGTGCAGCATCATTTACTAAATTAGTATCAGAGGAGTCATTAAGTTTTTTGATCAACTCATGGTTTGGATTTACTTGAAAAATTGGAGCAGGTTCTGGAGTATCTCCACCCTGTCCCATCTGTTTCATCATCTGAGCCATCATGTAACCTGGATCTTCTTTATCAACTCTAATAGCAACAGGAGAATCAACAAGGTCAGATGTAGTTTCAACTGACTTTACAGCTTCACCTAGTGCATCTTTAAATGCTTTTGAGAGGCCTTCATAACTCTTAGCAACTTCCTCTTCAGCTTTTTTCTCCTCTTCGCTCTCTTCAAATTTTGCATCTGCAACAGGAACGAGTTTATACTCTTTGTACTCCGTTACCATTGGAAAGATTATAGTGTCTACCTCTTCATTAAGAACTAAAACATCTATCCCTTTAGCTTTAAAACGCTCTAGTGCTGGAGATGATTTTAGCATCGCTAAAGAAGTTTTACCAGTTAAGTAATAAATCTCTTTCTTATCTTCGTCAACATTTTTAACGAAGTCTTCAATCATAACCGTCTCTTCAGAGTTAAGAGTATTAAACTTCATAAGCTCTAAGATTTTTTCGCGGTTATCATGGTCACTATAGAGACCCTCTTTAAGTACATTTCCAAATTCTGCAAAGAACTCATCGTACTTAGCACTATCTTTTTTAGAGAGTTTAGCAAGCTCGGAAAGAACTTTTTTCACAGACGATTTTTGAATCTTGTTCATTACCGCATTTGATTGTAAAATCTCACGAGAAACGTTTAGAGGTAAATCTTTTGAGTCAATTACACCACGTAAAAAACGAAGGTATGTTGGCATTAACTCTTTTTCATCATCAGTAATGAAAACACGGTTGATATAGAGTTTGATGCCAGTTTGATAATCAACTCTATACATATCCATTGGAGCTTTAGATGGAACATAAAAAAGTGTCGTGTACTCAACAGCTCCCTCAGCTTTGTTATGCATCCAGATGAGTGGCTCTTCGCTTGAGTGCGCGATAGAGCTATAAAAATCTTTATACTCATCATCAGTCACATCTTTTTTAGCGATAGTCCAGAGTGCGTTAGCACGATTAATCTGTTCATTTTCTATCTCAGTTCTTGAAGGTTCTAGCTCCTCTTTTCCTTCATCATCCATAACAGCTGCAATATGCTTCTCTTTATCCATAAAAATTGGGAAAGGAATATGGTTAGAGTATTTTTTAATAATAGCATCAATTCTATAAGCATCTAAAAACTCCTCTTCGTCGTCATTTAAATGCATAACGATTGTAGTACCGTGACCATCTTGAGTAGTATTCTCTATATCAAACTCACCATCTCCAGCACTTGTCCATAAAAATGCTTGGCTCTCACCAGCTTTTTTAGTTGTCACTTCTACCTTGCTTGCAACCATAAACGCAGCATAAAAACCAACACCAAACTGACCGATAAGATTTGAATCTTCTTTTTGATCACCCGAGAGGTTTTCTAAGAAAGCTTTAGTACCCGACTTTGCAATAGTACCGAGGTTGTTCATCAAATCCTCTTCATTCATACCGATACCAGTATCTTTAAGAGTAAGAGTTTTTGCCTCTTTATTTGCTACGATGTCTATACGAGGGCTAAATGCAACGTCTTTATATTTTTCATCCGTTAAAACTAACATATTAAGTTTATCAAGTGCATCCGAAGCATTGGAAACAAGTTCACGTATAAATATCTCTTTATTTGAGTAGAGTGAGTGAATCATTAAGTTAAGTATTTGATTTGCTTCTGTTTGAAACTGATGTTTTGCCATAAAATTAATCCTTGAGTTGTTTATTTGTTTGAATATTATCAAAAAAAAGTTAATAAAACACAATCAATCAAGTTTAGTGAGTCTAGTAGACTAAACTATATTGAGTCTTACTAAAACTATAGAAAAGAGAAACAGATAACTTGATATAATAAGTTATGCAAACAGATTTTATAAGCCAAATTGAACCCACACCTAAGTTAAAAACCTCTAAGTGTAAACTTGTTTCTCTCTTTTTGAGACTATTTTTACAATTTTCCTCTTATATTACTGGTCTTATTGTATGGTATATGTATGATTATTTTATCGCTATTGGGGCTTTTCTACTTAGCTTTATTATCATTGGTATAGTGCGTTCAAAACTAAGAAACTCCGTAATCCCAAAATCACAACAAGAGTATGTATACAACGACAAAGGCATAGCTGACTGGTATACCGCTCGTGAACTATGCATTGAGGTATAAATGGCACTCATAGATTTACAAAGTGTTTCTAAGCACTATTCGGCTCAAAAGATACTTACTGAAGTCAACTTTCATGTTGACGAGGGCGAACGCATAGTAATCATCGGTAAAAACGGTAGTGGCAAATCAACCCTTATGAAAATAGTCAACGGGACTCTTACTCAAGACGCAGGAAACCGAATCACTAAAAACGACTTAGAAGTTAAAATGCTTGACCAGCGTCCTGAATTTGTAGAGGGACATAATGTCCGTCAAGCAGTTGAATATGGTCTCAAAGAGTTAAATGCCGCTAAAGAGAAGTACAACGAACTCTCTCTTAAACTTGCCGACGATTTTGACAATAAACTGCTTATAGACGAACATGAAAAGCTCTCTCGTTATATTGAGCATCACAATGCTTGGAACTTGGATGACAAGATTGAAAGAATCATTCAACACTTTGACCTCAAACGCTATGAAGAGAAACCCATATCTTTACTTAGCGGTGGAGAGCAACGTCGTGTAGCTCTCGCATCCCTACTCCTACAAAAACCAGATGTTCTACTCCTCGATGAACCAACCAACCACCTTGATGTTTATATGGTCGAATTTTTAGAAGAGTTATTACTTAAAGAGAAGTTTACTCTTGTCTTTATCTCTCATGATAGATATTTTATAGATAGGGTCGCTACAAAGTCGGTAGAAGTGGATGAGTGTGCCTTAAAAGAGTATAGTGGTGGTTATTCAAACTATCTCACTCAAAAAGCTGAATACATTCGCACTTTACAAAAACAGCACGATAATCTTCTTGGTGTTTTAAAGCGCGAAAATGAATGGTTTGCTCGTGGTGTTCGTGCTCGTCTCAAACGTAACGAAGGACGAAAAGAGAGACTTATGAACCTCAGAGAAGAGGCAAAAACAAACCCAGCAAAAATAAGAAAAATGTCTGTTGAACTCCAACGCGAAGCAAAACACTTCAATCGTGATAAGAGTATAAACAGACAAAAGATGCTTTTTGAAGTTGAAAACCTCGGTTTGCAACTTGGAGAGAAAGAGCTTCTCAAAAACTTTACGACAAGGATTTTACAAAAAGATGTAATCGCTATAGTTGGACCTAATGGAAGTGGTAAATCCACACTTCTAAAAGCACTACTAGGGCGTCTAGAGCCTACCTCTGGTGTTATCAAACGCGGAGATTTTAAAGTAGGATATTTTGACCAGCATAGAGAACTACTCGATGATGATAAAAACCTTATAGAAACTTTCTGCCCGCATGGTGGAGACAGAGTAAGTGTGAGAGGTTCTGACCTACATGTATATGGTTATCTCAAAAACTTTCTGTTTCCTCGTGAGTTTTTAGACAAAAAAGTTGGCGTTTTGAGTGGTGGAGAGAAAAACCGTGTAGCACTTGCCCTGCTCTTTACGAAAGATGTAGACATTCTTATTTTAGATGAGCCTACCAATGACTTAGATATTCCAACAATCAATATACTTGAAGAACAGCTCACAAACTTTGCCGGTGCAGTTATCATTGTTAGCCATGATAGATACTTTGTAGATAAAATTGCTAAAAAGCTTTTCATCTTTCAGTCAGAGAAAACAATTGAAGAGTCTCATCAACAGTATAGTGAATATCTTGAGCTCGAAAAAGAACTCAAAGAACTTGATACAATGGAGTCTCAAGCAAATGAAAAACCAAAATCAACTGCAGAGTCTAAAGAAAAACCAAAGAGCATCAGACTTACATTTAAAGAAAAAATTGCACTCGAAAAATTACCTCAAGAGATTGAAGAACTTGAAAAAAACATTGAAGAGAAAAACATGTGTCTCTCAGATCCAAAATGCTACGAAGAGATAGGACTCAGTAAACTTGCAAAAGAGCTTCAAGAACTTGAAGAGTTATATGAAGCTAAAATGGAAGAGCTGTTTGAAATTGAAGAGAAAATCGAGATGATTGAAACACAGAACTAAATAAAACACTATCTGTATTATATAATTTTCATAGAGTTGTGGTATAATTTTTTATAATAAGATGGAGGTCTTTTAATGCTAAGTGTAATACTAAAGAACATAGACTTACTAGAATCAAATAAAAAAACAATTATTGATAATTGGATGAGTTATGAAATAGTCCAAAAAATGTTAGATAAAAATAGTCTCAACAAAAAATTCTTTAAAGAAAAATTCGCTTTTAAAGTTTTCGACTTTGCTGTTGGTGTTGTAAAAGAGAAAAATGACCTCGGTGACTGTCCTGTCATAGGGGTAATGCTCATGCTCTTTAAAAAGAAAAACATTCCTCTTTCTGATGTATACACCTAAAAAACTCTTGTCTGCATTTTTTCAACAAAAACAATTTACTTGATGACAAAATGATACAAGAAATTTGTATTCTTATGGATTATAACTTTGAAGGAGTTATTAAAGAGTACGTTGAGCTTTATTACAATGATAAATATAAAGATGAAGAATATATCATCAAAAATAAACCTGAAACTAAAACTTTGAAAAATAGTTTAGGTCTAGAAGAACAAAAACACACTTCAGCATCTATCTATTTACAAGAAATCGAATTAGATATGGAGATGATTGATGAACTAGAT
Source organism: Campylobacterota bacterium (assembly GCA_034659455.1). GTDB lineage: Bacteria > Campylobacterota > Campylobacteria > Campylobacterales > Sulfurimonadaceae > Sulfurimonas. The sequence goes on from JAYEHI010000314.1 coordinate 20,205, forward strand.
GAACTAGAGTCCGACACTTTAAACGCGATTGATTTAGATGAAACGATTCATCAAAATTCACTTTTAGAAGCTTCTCGCCTATTTGAGCAATATGCAAAAGTATTAAATAGCATGTATGAATTTGAAGAGTTGGCTTACACATTAACTATCTTAACAGAGCTGTTGATTTCGACAGATATTCAATCCCTACAAGAAGATACAAAATATATGATATCTATCTATTTAAAAGCAATAATTAGTGATTTACAGAGTTGGAGAATGTCAATATTTATTACCAATGAGGCAGAGGATATACACTACCTTGATAAAACGCTACTTAGCAGTATCGCTCAATTACAAATAACCCTTATGCCTCAAGATGAGAAGCAAATCGAAGAAGTTGAGTTTTTTTAAACTCTACTTCTGCCCTTCTTTGAGAGAGTCAGCAATAAGAAACGCCAACTCTAAAGCTTGATCTGCATTTAAACGAGGGTCACAGTGCGTATGGTAACGTGAAGATAAATCTTCTTCAGTTACAGTAAAACTACCACCAATACACTCAGTAACATTTTTTCCTGTCATTTCTAAGTGAACACCACCACCAAAAG
>JAYEHI010000315.1:0-4817 GCA_034659455.1 Campylobacterota bacterium
GCAAATATATCGTTGTTCTCTTTGGCGATATTACGAAGAGTATCATCAAAGGTCTTAGCAAAATCAGGACTATTTTGAATCTCAAAAAGATGAGAGATAAGCTGTTTAGGCTCAAGAGTAGCAGTACTTGCACTAAGCTCCAAGAGTAACATTTGAGCTTCACTCTCCTCTAATGCAGCATAAGCTTTTTCCCAACTCTTAGCATCTGCTAGTTTTGGTTCAAGTGTTTTTATGCTAAACGCAAACTTATCATTTAGAAACTTATACAAAAAGAGTTGCGTGATGATTTTAAACTCATTACCATCATTTCCAAGCCCATAACTCGCACATATAGCTTTAAGGGAGTCGATGAGCTCTTTTGTCTGTTTTTCAAATTGTACTGTTTTCAAATATTTTCCTGTTATTTTGTTTTTTTGCTATAAATTACTTCACATCTGTGGAGCTTTCCCTTTAAGCAGGGGTACTAAAGTTTGACAATTTATTAATTTTGATATATAATAGAACTTCCAATTGTCCTTCGGGATCGCCCTTATCTTTGGTAAGGGCAAAAACTACTTTATCAACTCAATCAACTTTATTTTTAGTTTATTAAAATTTTCTTCATCTATTTTTCCCATTTTTTTAACTAGTCTTTTACTACTCATTAGTCTATTTTGAACAAGCAAGGCTGTACTAATTTTCTCTTTAAAGTTAAACTGAAAAAAGAAACTTCCATCTCTAATGGTTGTAGATAATGGCACGGCTAAGAACATACTTTTAGAGTATTTTTTCACAACAAGTACAGGTCGTGTAAACTCTTCGCCTTTTCCATTTTGCTCAAAACCTACATTTTGTCCTATTTTAGCCCAAAAAATATCACGTTCTTTAAAATAGATATCTTGAGTACTTGTGTTTATATCTTTTTTTACACTATTCCACTCATCAAATATTTTTACCACTGAGAAACTCCGTTAAACTCATTCATATACTCTCTCAAAACTAAAGAGCTTATGTACGAGGTTGATTCTGGGTTTATCTCTATGGAGTGTGATCTTTGAAATGTCTGAATGATGGTTCGCATCATAAGTTTTGTAAAATAGCTTTCGTTATCTAAAATACCACTGTTGTTGAGTACCTTTTCATCCGTCTCTTTTTTAACGTCTGAAAGGGCATCGTGTATTTTACTCTGTTTTTTAGAGAGAGTGCTATCTTGCATAAGTCGCTTATGGATTCTTGCGTATTTAGTGTCTTGGCTGTACTTATCTTTTAAACGCTCATTTCTTGTGTTTAGCTCGTTGATTTTCTCTTGAATCTTTTTGAGAGTTCCTATGTTTTTACTCATCTCTTCTTGACTTACTGCGTTTAAGTTCTTAGACTTAAAGAGTCGCTCAAGCTCTTCTCTTAAGGAGATAAACTCAGGGTCTTTTTTATCAAAGTTACTACTAAGTGCTTCTCTTGTTTGCCTAAGAGTGCTTTTGAGTTTGTCTGCTAAAACAAGCTCTTCTTGCGAGATTTTAGTGAACTTAAAGAGTATATCTTCAAGAGCGTAGTTGAGTATGTTTATGCTCTCATCACTCTTCTCTATTGTCTCTTTTTGGTTCAAAAGCGAAAGGTGGTTTGAAACTTCTCGATAGATAATGTTAAGTTTAGAGAAGTCTATTTTCTCTAAGAGTTCAAAATGACCAAAGAGTCTTATGAGGTTGTAGAGACTCTTAGCGTCGCCTAAGGCTTTTTTTATCTCTTGAACTTTTTTGACATCTTGAATCTCATTTATTTGACGAGAAAATAACTCAGCATTTGAAGTGTCAAACTCAAAAAGTATCTCTTTGATTTTTTGTATCTCTGCTTCTATCTCCTCAGTAGACTTAAAAAGTGAAGAGTAATGCTCCATCTCATCGCCTAGCTCACTCTGGAGTTCATCAAAGTAAGCCTTGTTTGTTGCGTCAAACTCTTTAGATATATCTGCAAAATCGACTACATAACCGTACTTAAACTTTTTGTAAGTACGGTTTACACGTGTGAGTGTTTGGAGAAGATTATGGTTTTTTATAACTCTTCCAAGGTAGAGTTTTTTCAGTCTTGGAGCATCAAAACCAGTGAGAAGCATATTGTAAACAAATAGTATATCTATCTTCCCCTCTTTAAAATCCTCCACCTTATTTTTTCTCTCCTGCTTCGTACCAACATCATGTAAGATGAGAGCTGAACTTTTAAGCTCATAACTCTGCTTCACTTTTTTACCATAAGATGGCATTGGCTCGGCAACGAGTTGATTTTGATAAAGAGAGTTGTTTACCTGTTTTATCTCTCTATATTTTATATCAAAAATTTCAGACATTTTTTTAGCTTGTTCGGAGGAGTCGCAAACTACCATAGCACCCATAGTAGCATCACTAAACATCTGACGACTCTTCATGCAGTCCTCTACTATGTAGTCAAGCATAGGCTCAACAAAACTATGGTGAGAGTAAATCTCTTTTTTACTAAATCCACCCTTTAGAACATCTATCTCTTCGAGGATTTTTTGAAGTTGCATTTTATAGCTTGTCTCTATCTCTTCACGGATGAGTCTCAGTGTATAGCCATCAGCGATGGAAGCATTATAGTAATACTTGTGGATATACTCACCAAAGAGAGTTTTTGAGTTATACTCATCGCCTAGAAGTGGCGTTCCTGTGAGCCCTATCTTAATGGCGTTTGGGTCAGAAGTGCTTAGGTTTGCTAAAAAACTCCCCTTAGGGTTGTAGCTACGATGAACTTCATCTAAAAAGTAAACTCTCTGTATGTTTATGTCATAATCTTTTGTAGCCATAACATCAGGGTCATCTTGAAACTTTTGGATGTTTACAACAGTTATTTCGTTTTCACCTCTATCGTTGTGAATAGCAGTCGTCTTTTTGATCTCTTTTGCAAACTCTTCACGGCTTGAAATAGTGTTCACGACTAAACCACGAGAGCTAAACTCTTTTCTTGCTTGAATGAGTAAGTCAATTCTATCGACGATAAAGTAAAACTTCGGAATGATGGCTTTTTTAGCAAAATAATCACTAAGGTATGCCACACTATAAAAAGCAAGAGCAGTTTTTCCACTCCCCTGTGTATGCCAAATAATCCCTTTTTTCACACCCTCGTCAAGTTTTTTCTCTATAGCCTTAGTAGCAAACACCTGAGGATAACGCATTATATGCTTTTGAAGCCCACGAGAACCCTTAACGTAAGCGATGGAATAGCGAAGCATAAACGCCAGCCTTTGAGGTGATAGAAGTGAAGTGATGATTCTATTTGTAGGAGTGTTTGGCTCTTTGTTGGTTATGAACTCTGGGTTATGCTTGATGACTTCTAGGTTGTTGTCTTTAAGTACTTTATCTTCCATCTCACTTGGCAGAGTTGTTAAAAGCTCTGCTAGGTTTAGTTTCTCCTCTTCTCTAAAGTAGTTAAAATTAGGAGACTTTGAAGCGCTTGCATAAAAAGCACCCTCTAACATATCCGACGAATTGTCATCGTACTCCATGTTATTTGAAAATATCATCAGCTGCGTTATGTTCATAAAAGAGTTAAACTTTTTGTTCTCAAAGCGTGTTTGGATTCTTCTTTTCTCAGCTAAAACGCCATCTCTGTTGTTTGGTTTTTTAACCTCTATAAAAGAGAGTGGCATACCGTTTATAAGTAAGATAATATCGGGGCGAAACTCATCTTCACCATTTTTATAGGTTAGCTCTGTCACTACATTAAGAGTGTTATTCTCAAAGTTTTCAAAGTCTATGAGTTTAAGGTTACTACACTCAGTGAGTCTCTCATAAAATGCCTTTCCTAAATCTTCATAGGCTAAAAGCTCAACTAGCTCTTCATAGACTCTTTGTATCTCACTCTCATCTGTGTCTTTGTTAAGAGAAGCGATACTCTTTTTAAAAATATCACTAAATATATTTGTACTCTCATCTCTAATAGCATTTTTTAAAGATAAGTACCTGTAACCGAGTCTCATCAGGTGTAAAATAGAGGGGATTTTAACCCTTGAGTCTTCGTTAAACTTCATTAGAACAACTCCTCATCTTTCATACTTAAATAGCCATCTTTTGTGAAGATAATATGATCAAGTAGCTCTATGCCTAGTAGTTTTGCACTCTCATGTAGTCGTTTTGTGATAAGCAGGTCTTGAGTGCTGGCGTTTAACTCTCCACTTGGATGATTGTGAGCTATGATGATAGAAGCGGCTCTATCACTCAAAGCATCTGCAAACACCTCTCTTGGATGCACTAAAGAGCTGTTAAGAGTTCCAATGAAAACAACTCTCTTTTGAATGATGTGGTTTGCACCATTTAAAGTAACAACTATAAAATACTCTTGGAGTTTATTTTTATACTCTTGTAACTCTTGGTAAATATCTTCGGCGTTTGTGATTTTTCTGTTCTGTTTGATAAGATAGCGTTTAGAGAGTTCTATGGCTGAAAGTATCTGAGCGGATTTTGCTTGACCTAAACCATGAATGGTGGTGAGTTTTTCTAAACTAATGTTTTCAAAATCCTCTTCAAAGAGTTTTATAATCTCACGAGAGAGTTTTAAGACATCCTTATCTTTAGTACCACTTCCTAAAACAATAGCTAGGAGTTCATACTCTTTTAAAGACTCAACTCCTTTTTTTAAAAGCTTTTCCCTTGGTTTATCAAAGTTATTGAGCTCATCTATTGTTTTCATAATTTTCAGAACTTAAATAAAATTCGGAGCATCATTAGCAAAGAGTATGATATCTCCAGCCGTTGTTTGGTTGGCTAAAACAGTTGTAAGAGAGGACTTATCCGCTAACATAACCTTCTGTTTAACTTGTAGGTTTTTGTTAA
>JAYEHI010000316.1:0-5659 GCA_034659455.1 Campylobacterota bacterium
GAGCAGAAAAAATTAGAAGATAAAGAGTAAGAAGGAACACTCAAATGCCAAATTTAGTAGAAGTAAATTACGAACAAACTGGAGCAAGTAAATCTACCAATGAATTTGGTATGAGAGATATGCAAGAAAAAGCTTATGAGCAAAGAGATGCAAAATACTTACTTTTAAAAGCACCACCAGCTTCAGGTAAATCAAGAGCATTGATGTTTATAGCACTTGATAAACTTATCAACCAAGGTGTTAAAAAAGTCATTGTAGCTGTTCCTGAGAGAGCTATTGGTGGTTCATTTGGCAGTACTAATTTAAAACAGTTTGGTTTTTTTGCTAACTGGGATGTAAATGAAAAATACAATCTTTGTACAACAGAAGACAAACAAAGTACAGTAGAAGCATTTAAAGAATTTTTAGGTAATAATGAAAAGGTTTTAATCTGTACGCATACAACTCTTAGGCTAGCATTTGATCAGTTAAATGAGCTAAAGTTTAATGATACTCTATTAGCTATAGATGAGTTTCATCATGTTTCATCAGATAGGGATAATAGACTTGGAGAGGTCTTAAGAACATTAATTGAAAAATCATCTCTACACATTGTAGCTATGACTGGTTCATACTTTAGAGGAGATAGTGTTCCTGTACTACTACCAGAAGATGAAGCAAAATTTACAAAAGTTACTTATAACTACTATGAGCAGTTAAATGGATATGAGTACCTAAAATCACTTGGTATTGGGTATCACTTTTATCAAGGTAGATATACAACCGCAATCAAAGATATACTAGATACTGATAAAAAAACAATTTTACATATACCAAATGTAAACTCAGGGGAATCAACCAAAGATAAACATAGAGAAGTTGGAACTATCTTAGATATTATCGGTCGTGTAAAAGAGGTTACTGATGATGGTGTAATCATATTAAAACGACATACTGATGGAAAACTTTTAAAAGTCGCTGACTTGGTAAATGATGAGCAATCGGAGAGAGATAAAATCATTACATATCTTAGAAATATAAGAAGCGAAGATGATATGGATTTAATCATTGCTCTTGGTATGGCTAAAGAGGGGTTTGATTGGCCATATTGTGAACATGCTTTAACGGTTGGATACAGAAGTTCACTTACTGAAATCATACAGATTATTGGTCGTGCTACAAGAGATAGTGAGAACAAAACAACAGCTCAATTTACAAACCTAATAGCTCAACCTGATGCCCATAACGATGAAGTAAAGCTATCTGTAAACAATATGTTAAAGGCTATCACATCATCGTTACTAATGGAGCAAGTTCTAGCACCTAGCTTTAAATTTAAACCAAAATTTGAGAATGATAAAGAACCACCTAAAAAAGGTGAATTGAAAATCAGAGGTTTCAAAGAACCAAGTAGTAAGAAAGTTAAAGATATTGTTGATAGTGATTTAAATGATTTAAAAGCTTCAATACTACAAGACCCACAGATGTTAAAAGCAATGCCTGGAAATATTGAACCAGAGGTTATCAATGAAGTTTTAATCCCTAAGATAATTAAAGTTAAATACCCTGATTTAGATGAAACAGAAGTGAAAGAGTTAAGCCAATATGTAGTGATAGATAGTGTTGTTAGAAATGCCACTATTGAAACAAATGGAGATAAAAAATTTATACGAATGGCTGATAAGTTTATAAACTTAGATGATTTAAATATTGATCTTATCAACAGTATAAACCCATTTCAACAAGCTTTTGAGATATTGTCTAAACAAGTTACTACTGGTGTGCTAAAAATCATTCAAGAGGCTATTGCTGCTACTAGAATTAAAATGGATTTTGAAGAAGCTAGTATCTTATGGCCAAAGATTCAAGAGTTTATAAAAGAACATGGTAGAGAACCTGACATAAACTCTGCTGATGGAAAAGAACAAAGAATGGCCGAATGTATTATATACCTAAAAGAAGAGAAGCGAAAAAGGGCTAACTAATGGATAAAGAAGAAATACTCAATAGTATATTTGATAGTGACCCATTAGGAATATTGGAGATAAAAGCAAAAAATCCAGTTATTACAGCTGATGATAGATTGATAGCCACATTTGAAGAGATTAATGATTTTTATGAAAAGAATAATTGTGAACCTCAAAAAACTACTGATATGAGTGAGAGAAGTTTATTTGCACGACTTGATGGCATACGAAAGAGCTCAACTAAAAGTAAATCATTAAAAAAATATGATAAATTTAATCTACTAGAAGAGGAATAGATGGCTGATATAAAATCTCTTGATGATATTTTTAATGATGATACATTTGGTATATTGGATAATAAAGATGAAGATAATATTTTTACTCTCATAAATGTTCCTAAAGTTGATAAAGATAGAGCAGCAACAGACTTTGTTGCTAGAAGAACTAAACTTGAGAATTTTGATAAATATGAAGAGATGTTTATACAATGCCAAAAGGATTTAAAAGAGGGAAAAAGAAAGCTTGTTAAATTTAATGAAAGTTTTTTTGAAAAAGGTGCTTTTTTTGTTCTAAAAGGCATTTTAGTATATTTAGAAGATATAAATAACCTAAAAAAAGATAAAAATCATAAATTGGATGCTCGTACAACTACAATTTTTGAAAATGGGACATATTCAAATATGCTACTCCGTTCACTTGGAAAAGGCTTATACGATGATGGCTATTTTGTTAGTAAACATGAAGATAGATTACTTGATGATTTACATCAAATCACCAGTGAAGATAAACAAAATGGATTTATCTATATTCTAAAATCTTTGAGTAACGAAGATATTATTGCCACTAAAAAGAATTTATTTAAAATAGGTTTCTCTACAACAGCAGTAGAAACAAGAATAAAAAATGCGGTCAATGACCCAACCTACCTTATGGCTGATGTTCAAACAGTAGCTGCTTATGAAGTCTATAATGTCAATCCACATAAACTAGAGCAACTTATTCACCAATTTTTTGGTAATTCTTGTCTCGATATTGACATCATTGATGGCAATGGACAGCTCCACCGACCTAGAGAGTGGTTTATTGCTCCTTTGGAAGTTATTGAAGAAGCTATTGAGCTTATTGTTAATGGTAAAATTGTTGATTATCAGTTTGATAAATGGACTGATAGGATTGTGAGTAAGTAATTGAGAGATAGCAGAATAGAAGTATGGGTAAAGATACTTCAAACTCAATGGGGAGAACAGCTTTTAAATTAGGAAAATATCAATAATAGGAGTACTTGGTGCTGGTTTAATAACTGTTATAGTTTTCTACTTAGTATCTCGCTAAATTATAGTAAACATTATATCTGACAAGTGTCTTTTCAGTTGGTCTAGGGTATCTACTATAGGCATACTCTATAGTCTCTCTTGTTGTGTCATCAAGTTCGTAGTAGCCACTTTTTGAGAGAAACTTGAAGTCAGTCATATCTCCATTTGGATGAAGATAGAACTCTACAACATTGCTTCTGTTAACATTTAAGTCACGAGAGAGGTTAACTCTGGCGACTCGTGTCAAAACCTGCTGTGTTATACGTCTCATAACCTCTTGGTTGTCGATGATATACTGCTGCTGTCCAGGAGTGAGCTTTCCAAACTCTTCTCCATAAAGTTCTTTAATGTCTTGTGAGATACTTCCACCTGAAGCTACCTTAGGTTTAGCTGTTTTTTTCTCTTGCGTAGATTTATCTTCAAACATCCATGCTAGTGGATCTTTCTCTTTTTTCTTTGGTTTTGTTTTATTGACATCTTTTTTCTTTGCCAGAAGAGGAATATAAGGTTTTCTCGGTGGTAGTGGTTCTACCTTTGGTTTAGGCTCTAGAACTTTTTTTGGTTTAGTTTTTGGCTTGTTAAGTGTTGGTTGTTTAACTGGCTTTTTTGGTTCATACTTTACTTGCTTTGGTGGTTTAACAATCTTTTTAAGTTGTTTCCCTTTTGGCATTGGTGGGGCTATTTTTTGAGGTTTTGGTTTTTGCTTATTTACTCCAGACTCTTTATGCTTTTTAGGCATCTCTTTGAGGCTTATTTTTATCTTCTCTTCTTTTTTTTCAGGCTTAGTTATTTCAGGGGATAGAGTACCTAGTATCCAAAAAATGAGTATTAGAAGAAGGTGTATTAAAAGTGCAACAAAAAGGGCAAAGGTTGATCTGTTCAAAAAAGTTCCATAGTTTAATTAATTTGCTGAGATTATATCAAATCAATATTAATAGTAGTTTGCTATAATAAGAAAAATTATAATGAAGGTCATATACAATATGAGTAGAGAAGCATCTAAAAAAGCATTTGATGAAGCACAAAGTCTAATTCCTGGTGGCGTTAACTCTCCAGTACGCGCATTTAAAAGTGTTGGAGGAACTCCAATATTTATAACAGAGGGTGAGGGTGCTTATTTGAGCGATGTAGATGGAAATAAGTATGTTGATTATGTTCAGTCATGGGGACCACTTATTTTTGGTCATAGAGATGAGTCGATAGAAGCAGCGGTTATAGATGCTGTAAAACATGGTTTGAGTTTTGGTGCTCCTACAGAGGCAGAGACAGAGCTGGCAAAACTTGTAGTTTCATTTTTTGATTCAATTGACAAGGTTCGCTTTGTCTCTTCAGGTACTGAGGCTGTCATGTCAGCTATCCGTCTTGCACGTGGATTTACTGGTCGTGATGATATTGTAAAGTTTACAGGGTGTTATCATGGACATAGTGACTCACTTTTAGTTGAGGCTGGTAGTGGTGCTGCAACCTTTGGAAACCCATCGAGTCCTGGTGTTCCAGCTGACTTTACAAAACATACACTTTTAGCGGAGTATAACAATCTAGAGAGTATCAAAAAATGTTTTGAAGACTCATCCGATATCGCTTGTGTTATTATAGAACCTATCGCAGGAAACATGGGTCTTGTACCTGCTGATAAAGAGTTTTTGCATGAACTTAGAAAACTATGTGATGCAAATGGAGCTCTACTAATCTTCGATGAAGTGATGAGTGGATTTCGTGGTACTATAAATGGTGCTGAATCTATCACTGGTGTTTCACCTGATATCATTACTCTTGGTAAGGTTATCGGTGGCGGTATGCCAGTTGGTGCATTTGGTGCAAGAGCGGAGATAATGGCACAACTTAGCCCTGAAGGTCCAGTATATCAAGCTGGAACGCTTAGTGGAAATCCAGTTGCTATGGCAGCAGGATTAGCTGCACTCACAAAGCTCAAGAAAAATGCTCGTGTTATGGCAGTTTTACAAGAGAGAGCTGAGACTTTGGTAGCAGGGATGAAAAAAGCTGCAGGAGAGCAGGGTATTGAGATGCAGACAGACGTGAGAGGTTCGATGTTCGGCTTTTTCTTTAATGAAAAACCAGTTAAGAACTTTGCAGACGCTTGTAACTCTGATGCTCAGCTTTTTGCGAAATTTCACTCTATGATGCTTGATGAAGGTTTTTACTTTGCATGTTCACTCTATGAGACAGGCTTTATCTCTACTGCTACAACAGATGAAATGGTAGCAGACACGATTGCAGCAGCAAGTAGAGTATTTAAAGCGATTAAAAATGACTAACAAAGAGAATGAAGAGGATAAAAAGCCTCGTATAAAACCTATAATAGAGGCTGCTGATAGCCTCTCTTTAGGTATATCTATGGTTGTTGCTGTTCTTATGGGTGTGGGAATAGGCTGGTTGCTT
>JAYEHI010000316.1:5759-20557 GCA_034659455.1 Campylobacterota bacterium
TAACAAAGAGAATGAAGAGGATAAAAAGCCTCGTATAAAACCTATAATAGAGGCTGCTGATAGCCTCTCTTTAGGTATATCTATGGTTGTTGCTGTTCTTATGGGTGTGGGAATAGGCTGGTTGCTTCGTAGTCTTACAGATATCTACTGGACATTTTTTATAGGTATCTTTATTGGTATTGCTGCGGCTATTCTAAATGTTTATAAGGCTTATTCAAAGCAGTACAAAGAGATGCAAGAGTTGGCTAAAGAGCCGCGTTATGCTATAAAAAAAGAGCTCGACGATGAAGATGACGAGGATTATGGTGAAAAAAGCTATTAGTATTTTTCTAGCAGCTCAAGTTTTTATCTTGGCTACTATCTTTTTTTCAACTGCGACTTTCGCTAATGTAGAAGTGGCATTTCTAAGTGCATTTTTTGTCATTCTTGGTTCATCGTTTGCATATAAAAAGATGATAGCATCTCAGGTTGATTCTGATGCTTATGAAGAGAGAGATCTTCTCGATACAATAGAAGATCCACATGAACTTTACGAGAACATTAATGACGAAGCTAGAAATCAAACTCCCGTAGAAGAGTTAGACTTAAAACAGATTGTTAAAGAGGAGAAAGCGAAAATAAAAACCTTTAGTCTCTCTAACGCAAAACATGGCGCTCGCGGAAGTATGTCGCTTCTTAGACTTGTGCCATATCTTTTTTTAGTATTAGGATTTATAGCTTTGAAGAATAATGCAATACTTGATTTAAGTCTCTATCTTCCCTCTTTACTAGTCGGAATAGTGGTAGGGTCGATAGTCTCTAAAGAGTCTCTCTCTTAAGAGGTAACCATAGGGATATTAATGGTTATGCGTTGACTAAATTCTGCGGAGAAGTTGTATTTTTCTGCTAGCTGCTTAGCCTCAAGACTCTTATCACTATCAATATTATCTGCAATGATAGAGATGGAGAATATACTATATTTTTTATTATCAAACTTGATATGTTCTCCCACTCTATAAAATACCTTTGTTTCTATTGTGCCGTTTTCTTGTACGCATGAGTAGATTTTATTGAGTAGTTTTATAAGCTTGTTTGAGTTGATGATGACATCTGGAATCGTTGGGTCATAAGTTTTAGTGTAATCTGCATTGGAGTTGATAGAGTTAGTTGAGATACACAGATCTGTAATCGTAAAGATATTTGTGAGTTGACCTTCTGGTTTTTGAGTGTTGAGCTTAAATGATGGTGTCTGATAGAGCTTTAGACCTATCTGCTCTTCATCTTCATAACCAACGGTTAGTCCAAAAAACTTATAGCGACCATACTCTAGCTCTATAAAGGTCGTTTTAAAACCAAATGAGACACTTGCGTATGTCTGTGCAAGATCAAAGAGTTCTACGGGAGTCGTAGAACCTACAAGAAATTGCGCTTCAGAGTTGAGAGAAAGAATCTTTCCACTTGAGCTAAAAAGTATAAAAGGGTTGTAGTCATACTCTAGCCACTGCTGTTCAAAAGTCATAAAATAGCTATCCTTACTCTTCTATGTAGTTTTTAAGTCTGCGACCCACTTTAGGGTGTTTTAGCTTCTTAATAGCAGAACTCTCAATCTGGCGAACTCTTTCACGAGTTACACTAAGCTCTTTTCCAATCTCTTCGAGTGTTCTATCGCTCTCATCGTCCATAATTCCAAAACGAAGTTTGATAACGGCTTTTTCACGCTCATTTAGCTGATCAAGTACAGTCTCTATCTGAACACGCAGATCGTCTTTGAGTATCGCGTCGGATGGAGAGAGTGATGTTTTATCTTCTATAAAGTCACCAAAACGACCATCTTCTTCACTACCGATAGGCGCTTCAAGAGAGATAGGCTCTTTTGTGATTTTGATAACATTTTTAACTTTCTCTACAGATAGACCCACTTCTTCAGCGATAGTATCAACATCCGGCTCTTTACCATTCTCTTGAAGGTGTTTACGCATGATTTTATTGATACGGTTAATCGTCTCAATCATATGAATAGGAATACGAATCGTTCTAGCTTGATCGGCAATGGCACGAGATATCGCTTGACGAATCCACCAAGTTGCGTAAGTTGAGAACTTATAACCTTTTTGGTACTCGAATTTATCAACGGCTTTCATAAGACCGATGTTCCCCTCTTGGATAAGATCAAGGAAAGGGAGACCACGGTTAGTATAACGCTTAGCGATAGAAACAACAAGTCTGAGGTTCGATTTTGCCATCTTAGTTTTAGATATCTCAGAGATATTCTTACCACGTTTGATCTGCTCTAAAATATCAGCTAGTTTTTCAGGTTCCATATCAAAAGAGTTTTTTGATGCCTCTTTTGTTTGAACAAGTTTTTTAATCTCTATATATGTAGAAACCATTGTAGCTTCTGGAACCATATTTGCGATATCTTCTTTATTTAACTCTTGAATTTTTGATACAAGCACATTGTGGTTTGCTTTGAGTGTTGCATTGAAAAGTGGTAGTTTATACTCAAGGCGTTTAAGCTCTTTGTCGTAGCCATCATCACTTTTAAGTGCAGTCTCCATCGCTTTTACAAGTTCGTTGATAAGTTTTGAAGTTGGACCTAGGTCTAAAAGCTTCTCTTTTAAAGTAGCTTTCTTAAAAGTTACACTTAAAAAGTAACTTACTATCTCTTCAGTAGTTTCACCATCCAAATCTTCAGGTGCTTTATCTATGAGCTTGGTCCAATCTTTTTTAGCTTTTTCAAGTGCTTTAAAGCTTGTAGAGACTTTGTCCACTCTTGTTTTGTCTTTCGCACTTAAAGTTTTTTCTGCCGGTGTATCATCTGTAGTGGCGGCATCGTCTGTGGATGAGTCGTCATCACCGTCTTTCTCATCTTCAAAAGATTTAAAAAGCTCTTTTACACGACGTTCACGGTTGATAAGCGGCTCTTTGTAGTCTAAAATAAAGTCGATTAGATAAGGAACGGAGCAGATGGCATCGATGATGATACTCTCTCCACCCTCTATTTTTTTAGATATCTCTATCTCTTCTTCTTTTGTTAAAAGTGGAATCTGTCCCATCTCACGCAGGTACATACGTACTGGAGAGTCTGAACGTGACCACTCAAGAAGCTCGTGCTCTTTTAATATATCAAACTTGTCCGATTCATTATCCTCAAGCATTTTACGCTGTGCGGCGCGACGTGCTTCGGCTTCGGAATCGTTAAGTTTTTTGGCATGTTCACTCGCAGTGTAGATGCATTTTTTATGTTTTGTTAAAAGTTTTAAAATGTTTTTTGCCTGAGCGGCAGTTGGTTGTTTTTCAAAAAGTTCTATAAGAGATTCATAAGTAACACACTCTTTGCTTTTGTGTTCTTCGAAAAAGGTCTCTATGGCTTTGTTGAGTTCTTTAGCTGTCATATGAGAAGACGCTCCATGGGTTAAGGTAATTGAAAGGTGGATTATACCCAAATAGCATTAAGGAAAGTTGAAATTTGATAATATAAATAGTTGGTACACTCCTTGCTAGGTACTTGAAAACTACTCCAAACAAGGGAAATTAATGCAGACAGGCTATTATGCTTCAGCAGCGGGAATGGTAACACAGTTTAACAGACTAGACACTATCTCGAATAACTTGGCAAATGTTAATACGGTTGGTTTCAAGGAAGACAATCTGGTGGTTGGTGACTTTATGAGAATCTATCAAGAAGCCCGAGATGAACTTCCAAATGCAAATCACTCTAAAGAGGGAGCGGCATTTATCAACAGAACGATGACTAGAGCACCTCAAATAGTAGATGACTTTACAAACCACTCAGTGGGGACTATGCAAAAGACTTCAAATAGTTTTGACTTCGCACTAAGCCGAGAGGGACTCTTCTTCGCTATTAAGACGCCAGAGGGAATAAAACTAACTCGCGATGGCTCTTTTACTAAGAATGATGAGGGTGTTCTGGTAACGAAACAGGGTTATGAAGTTCTCCCTAGCGACTATTTTGAGGGAGGAGAGAACATCTCTTTTACTTCAGAAGATAGTATTGTCGCAGTTGATAAAAATGGACAAATTTCAACAAATATACCAAACAGTGCGACGCTTACACAGGGGAAACAACTCTTTATCGCTCAGCCTGAGAACATGAGAGCTCTTACTAAAGAGGGAGATAGCCTCTATGCAGTTAAAGATAGCTCTACTCTTGTACACATAGATGACAATAGAGCGGTAAATCAAGGGTTTGTTGAGAAGAGTAATGTAAACGCCGTTAAGATGATGACTCAAATGATAGAGACGAATCGTCTTGTTGAAATGTATCAAAAGGCGATGAGTACACAGATGGATGATATGAATAAAGACGCAATAGAGAAACTTGCTAAAAAAGCTTAACTTGAAAAAGGAGACTAAAACATTATGATGCAATCACTTTACACTGCCTCAACTGGAATGTTGGGAATGCAGACACAAATCGATACAACGGCAAATAATATCGCCAATGTGAACACTATAGGTTTTAAAAAATCACGTGCAGAGTTTTCTGACTTGATGTATAACGTAATGGAGTACGCTGGAACTTCTACGTCTGACGTTACAAAGAGCCCAACAGGTATCGAGGTTGGTCTAGGTGTAAGAACGACTGCGGTAAACAAAATCTTTGCAGAGGGTGCGTTAAAGCAGACAGATAATCAACTCGACGTCGCAATAACTGGCTCTGGATTCTTTAAACTAGAGCTTCCAGATGGGACAGAGGTCTACTCAAGAAATGGAGCATTCAAGGTTGATGATAATGGGACAATGGTTAATAGCGATGGCTATAAAGTTGTCCCTGAAGTGGTTATACCACCAGATGCGACAAACATCAGCATAGGTACCGATGGTACAATCACGGTTGTTCAGTCTGGTCAAACTCAGGCAACACAGATAGGTCAAATTACTACGACTAACTTTATCAACCCCGCTGGACTTCACTCTCTTGGTGACAATCTTTATGTAGAGACTGATAGTTCAGGTCAACCTGTTGAGGGAACGCCTGGATTAGATGGTCTTGGTACTTTAAGACAGGGTTTTGTTGAGCTTAGTAATGTTGAACTAGTTGTTGAACTCACAGACCTAATAACAGGTCAGCGCGCTTATGATTCTAACTCAAAAGTCATCACAACAAGTGATGAAATGCTTCAAACCACCAACAACCTTAAAAGGTAGTAACTTAGTGTAATAGGCTTGATACTTTCTAATATCAAGCTTCTTTTTGACTCTTCATAATTCCTTTAGAAAAATAAAATCTCTTTTTGGCTATAATCACGAAATTATTTAATAAAACATTAGGATTTTATATGTGCAGTGAAACAAATGCCCTTGGGGTAGAAAAAGCAAATATTAATGGTAAAGTTTGGACGTTTGGAAAAGACATCGACACAGACTTAATCATTGCAGCTAGATACTTAAACACTTCAGTTCCAGAGGAACTTGCAAAGCATGTTATGGAAGATGCAGATCCTGAATTTGTTGGAAAAATGAGTGCTGGCGACTTAATAGTCGCAGGTGAAAACTTTGGATGTGGAAGCTCTCGAGAACACGCTCCCATAGCACTTAAAGCAGCTGGTGTTGCGGCAGTTATCGCCCCAACTTTTGCAAGAATTTTTTATAGAAATGCGTTTAATATGGGTCTTCCAATCTTCGAACTTCAAGAGAGTGCAGAGATAAATGAAGGTGATGATGTAACTGTAGATATGAATGCTGGAACGGTAACAAACAATACGACTAGTAAAACGTATAGTTTTACTCCTATCCCTCCATTTATGCAAGAACTAATCGATGCAGGTGGCTTAATGAACTTTGCAGCAAATGAAGTAAAAGGAAAATAATGAAAAATTATAAAATAACACTTATTAAAGGTGATGGAATTGGTCCTGAGATCATTGATGAAGCTGTAAAAGTTTTAGATGCTGTTGCATCTTGTTGTGAACTTAGCTTTTCGTATGATGAAGCACTTATGGGCGGAATCGCTTATGATGTAACAGGTGATCCTTTACCTCAAGAGACTATAACGAAGTCTCTTCAATCAGATGCTGTGCTTTTTGGAGCTATAGGTGGACCTCAGTGGGATGAGCTTCCTCGTGAAAAACGCCCAGAGAGTGGACTTCTTCGTTTTAGAAAAGAGCTTGGCGTTTACGCAAATCTTCGTCCTGCCGTTGTGTATGATGAACTTATAAACGCATCCTCATTGAAACCTGAAATTATCAAGGGTGTAGACATTATGGTTGTTCGCGAACTTATTGGCGGCATCTATTTTGGTGAGCCTAAAGGTCGCACAGAAGATAAGGGATGGAACACTATGGTTTACACTCGTGATGAAATCGTTCGTATTTCTCACCATGCTTTTCAAATAGCGATGAAAAGAGATAAGAGAGTCTGTTCTATAGACAAGGCGAATGTTCTTGATGTTTCTCAGCTCTGGAGAGACGTTGTTACAGAAGTTTCAGCGGAGTATCCAGAAGTTGAACTTACACATATGTATGTTGACAATGCCGCTATGCAACTTGTTTTAAACCCTAAACAGTTTGATGTGATGCTTACAGGAAACATCTTTGGTGATATTCTTTCTGATGAAGCTTCTATGCTTTGTGGTTCTATCGGTCTCTTACCATCAGCATCCGTTGGAGATAAAATAGGTGTTTATGAGCCTATTCACGGTTCTGCACCAGATATCGCCGGGCAAGGCATTGCAAATCCTATTGCAACCATATCTTCTGCTTCTATGATGCTTAGATATGCACTTGGAGAGATAGAAGCTGCTGATAAAATAGACGCAGCTATCAAAAAAGCGCTTAGTGAAGGTTATAGAACAGGAGATTTAGCTCAGTTTGATGCTAAGGAAGTCTGTTCTACTAGTGAGATTGGTTCTATTATCGCTAACTATATAGAGAGATAGGTTTTAGCGTTGAAGACACTTACTCTAGCAAATATCTATGAGCTCCAAGGTTTAAAAGAGGAAGCATTAGATATTTACAAAGAGGTGCTCAAAAATGATCCTCACAATAGTGACGCAAAGATAGCTATACGAAGGTTGTCTGGTATGCGTAAAAAGTTTTTAAAGGTAAATGAAGAGATGAAAGATTACTTTTTAAAAATGGAGACGGAAGTAGAGTTTAATGAGTTTGAAAGGTGGTTGTTAAAAGCATGGAATTAAAGGATGTAATACTTTCAACATTAGCTGAGATGGAAGAGTCACCCAATGTAGTTGAAAAAGTTGAACAAGAGATACAGATTGGTACTGCAACTAAGGAAGAGGTGGTAGCGACTCAAGCTGAAGTGATAAATACTCCAAGTGAAGAAAAAAGCAGCTCTCTAGAGAGTGAACTTATATACTTAAACTCTATTCGTGAAAGGCTTTTAGTTCTTTTTGAAGGCTTTCAAGCACCAAACAACTCAAATATAGAAGCAAAAGTTGACATGACTCTGAACTTTTTAGAATATACACTTGCTACTATAGATACAAGAGTGCAAAAGTTAGAAAAAGGGACTCGTAAATGAATCAGTATAGAGTCTTAATAGACGCAAATGATGAAAAAGGCTTAGTGCATAGGGTATCGAGCGTATTTTATAACTATGACTTAAATATACTCTCAAATAGTGAATTTGTCGATAAAGAGAGCAATAAGTTTTTTATGCGTAGCGTTGTAGAGGGTGCTGTAAATAAAAAAGAACTCAAAGATGCAATAGAGGCTGTTCTGCCGGAGAGTTCGAGCGTTAAGGTTATAGAACCAAAGAAAAAAAACATCGTGATTATGGCAACAAAAGAGCTTCATGCCTTGGGGGACATTTTAATCCGTCATGAATCGGGAGAACTAGAAGCAAATATCCTTGGTGTTGTATCTAACTATGACAAGTTAGAATCCTTAGTAAAAAAGTTTGATATTCCTTATACAACGGTATCACACGAAAATCTCTCTAGAGAAGAGCATGAAGATAAGATTATAGAGAGAATCAACTCATTTCAAAATGTTGATTACATAGTGCTTGCAAAGTATATGCGTATTTTAACGCCTAAGTTTGTTGAAGCTTTTGAAGACAAAATAATAAATATTCACCACTCCTTCTTACCTGCATTTATAGGTGCTAATCCATACAAGCAAGCGTATGAGCGAGGCGTAAAAATCATAGGGGCAACGGCACACTTTGTTAATAATAATCTTGATGAGGGCCCTATTATTGCTCAAGAGATTATTCATGTTAACCATGCTTATAGCTGGAAAGATATGCAGCGCTCAGGTCGTGATGTAGAAAAAGTTGTTCTCTCTCGCGCTTTAAAGTTAGCACTCGAAGATAGAATTTTTGTATATGAAAATAGGACGGTAATCTTTTAATGGCATTTAATGTAGTACTAGTACATCCACAGATTCCAAACAACACAGGTGCCATAGGCAGACTCTGCGTAAATGCTGGTGCCTCTTTGCACCTTATAAAACCAATTGGTTTTGATATAGATGAAAAAGCGGTTCGTCGTGCGGGACTCGATTATTGGGATAAGCTTGATCTTCATGTCTGGGAGAGTTTAGATGACTTTTTTTCTAAAAATGAGATTAGTGTAAATGCACATTTCGCAACTACAAAAACTGATAGACCATACTTTGAGACTGATTTTAAAGATGGTGATTTTATATTTTTTGGAAGCGAGACGGCAGGCATACCTGAAGAGGTACTCAAGAAATACAAAGAGAGAAATATTACAATACCCATGACTAAAGATGGAAGAAGTTTAAATTTAGCCATAAGTACGGGAATAGTGCTTTATGACGCTATTCGTCAGACTTACGATAGTTTTAACAAGGATTAAAATATATGAACACTTATATAGATATCATCATGGTTATACTTTTTGTATTTTTCATGATATTTATTTTTGGTGGTTATCACAAAACAAAATCACTTCAACGAGAAAAAGAGGAAAAACTACAAGAAGAGAACACAAACTCTTTAAAATAGTTTTTCTGCCCATATTTCCATTTTAGATTCAAATCTTTCAAACATAGTTTCAGCATTTTTAATAATTATTGACATTTTGTATCCTTTTATTATCTTGATTTGAAAAATAGTACACATTTTTGACAAATAATATTAAAAATATGTCAAAATGTCATTAAAATTTTGACTTTCTTTCATAAATGTATTATAATTTGACATATAAATAGAAAAAAAGGGTTTTATTATGAATAGTTTTGCAGATATGGTCGAAGAGATTAAAAGTATAGTTTCCGATGAGTATAAGCCGAAAAAAGTCTTTGATAAAGATGTAGCAGAAGTTTTAGGCATAAGTCAAATGAACTTTGCAACTATGAAAAAACGCGATAAAATTCCTTTTACTGAGCTCTTAGACTTCTGTGCAAGAAAAAGTATCAGTATAAATTGGCTTCTCTATGGTCAATCACCAGAGAGTCTTATAGAAGCAACAAATAAGTTCTACATGGTTAAGTACTTTAGTGATGTCAGTGCTAGTGCAGGTGGTGGTAGTGACATTGAGTGTGAAGAGATTCAAGAGTTAGAAATACCAGAACAGTTTGTCTTTATGTTAGGCGGGGAGAGAGAACTTCAAAATATTGAAGCAATAAATGTCTCTGGGGATTCTATGGAGCCTACTTTTAGTTATAATGATATAGTATTTATTAATAGAAACAAAACAGATTTAAATCGTGGTGGTATTTTCACTATAAGAACCGAAGCTGGTCTATTTATTAAAAGAGTCCAGACGAGAATAGATGGTCGCATCGATGTTATAAGTGATAACTCCATCTACTCGACTCAAACACTTTTTCCAAATGAAGTGGAAGTTGTAGGAAGAGTGGTAAGTAGATTTGGAGATGTTGACTAATCAGGAGTTTTTTTGAATTATTTATATCTTGTAGCTGTAGGAGTTTTACTCAGCTCTTGTATGGTTAAGCAGACGTCGTCTTTCTCAGAAATAGATACAATAAAGCAAAAAGCTCAAAAACCATATATAAAAGAAGAGTATATAGAAGATTTAAAATATATACCTCAAGATGTAGAGTTTTACTCCAAAAGTATCAATAGTTCTTCTTTCTCATCTCAAGAGGAGTATGAAAAAAAATACTTTCGTGTTTGGAATATAAAAAAAAGCGAAGTTTCCCTCAATGAGGCCATGTGGGCACACAGTACTTACAAAGTAGGAAATACCTATGGTGAAAACCTTCAGCTTTTAGAACAAAGTTTTTATGATACTCTTTTAGATAATGCAAATTATAAAAACTATAAAACACTCAATAAAAAAGGCTTAACGCTTAAAAGACTCGACATCAGAGCGATGCCTTCAAACAAGCCCATTCTTTTAGATCCAACAAAAGCAGGAGAGGGTTTTCCTTTTGACTATCTTCAAAATAGTAGCATAGCTGCAAATAAACCAGTCATCATCTCTCACTACTCCAAAGATAAAAAGTGGGTTTTTGTGGAGTCTAGTTTTGCATATGGCTGGGTAAAAAGTGCAAATATAGTAGTTCTCAATGAGAAATATACAGAAAAATGGCAACAAGCAGAGCAGATTTTTATAACAAAAGAGGGCACTCCTATCTACTCAGTAGATGGAGAATTCTTGTTTAAATCGAGAATAGGAATGATGCTGGCACTTGTCAAAGAGGATGAAACAAGCTATACGGTTTTAACGGTTAGTAAGTATAAAAATAAAAAAGCACTCTTTATAAAATCTAAATTAGATAAAACTATTGCAAGTAAAAATATCATAGAGTTTAATAGTGAAAACATAAACAAAATATTAAAAGAGGTCTCCAAAACCAACTATGGTTGGGGCGGTATGTATGCACAGAGAGATTGCTCATCGACTTTAAGAGATTTCTATACACCTTTTGGGTTATGGTTGCCAAGAAATTCATACCAGCAGAGTATCTCAGGAGAGGTAACATCTCTAGTGGATATGACAAACGATGCAAGAGTTAAGCTGATAAATGAAAAAGCCACTCCATTTAGAACTTTGATATACAAAAAAGGACATATTGGACTTTATGTAGGAAGACACAAGGAGTCACCTATCATATATCAAAATGTTTGGGGAGTAAAAACTAAAAAAGATGGTGTCGAAGGCCGTTTTATAATTGGAAAACCTATCTTTAGCACACTGGAAGTTGGAAGTAATTTAAAAAATTACGATACAAATGCCTCTATGCTTAGTAAACTCAAAAGTTTTACTAAGCTTTGATATCCAAAAGAGAACCCATCATCTCGTTTTGAGTTTTAATTGTAGTTATATTTACTGCATGAACATCTTCAGCTATCATCAAGTTTGTCATATCTTTTGCTAAGTCTGGAGAACTTTTCTCAATACTTTTAGCAGTAGAGTTTAAAAATGATTGGTTTGTTTGAAGTGTTGATATATTGTTTGAAATATTCATAGTTGCTCCTTGGCATATAATTATTATAGTACCAAGAAGATAAGAGAGAGGTTAGAGCTGAAAACTAGTGTAAGTCAGCGTTAAGCTTAATCTCTCTAGTTGAGCGAGAAGCTGTAATTTCACCAGTCATTGAGTTTTGTCTAAAGTGTAAACCGCTAAAGTGTGCTAACTGTCCAGCTTTAAATATCTCACCTTCCATGTTTGCATTGTTATTTACTTCCATGATTTTTTTGAGTTCTTCAGGATAAATAGCTACTTTTGTACCCTCTAAAATAGCCAGACCTGCATCGATGATACACGCATCACCTAAAGGAATACCACAAGTAGAGTTAGCTCCAAGAAGAGTGTTTTGACCTATAGAGATAGGGTTGCCATCAGTTCCACTTAGTACACCAAGGATCGAAGCACCACCACCAACATCACTACCTGCACCAACGATAGCAGAAGATGAAATACGACCTTCAACCATAACTGGACCAGTTGTTCCAGCATTGAAGTTGATGTAAGAAGCACCAGGCATTACAGTAGTACCAGCTGCTAGTTGCGCACCAAAACGAACTTTAGAAGTATCTAAAATACGAGTGTTATCAGCAGGAATAATATGCTGTAGGAAGCGTGGGAACTTATCTACAAAATCAATGTGTGGATACTCGTTTGCAAGTTTTAGTTCTATCTCGAACTCTCTTAGGTAGTCAAGCTCAATAGGCTGACCAGCAGACCATGCAACATTCGGCAGAGCTCCAAAAGCACCATTGAGGTTAATATCTCTTAGAGGAACTTTCGCTTGAGATATAGCATAAAGTTTTAGGTAAGAAGCTTCAACACTTGCAAGTGGTGCATCATCAAAGATAAAAGTGACTTTAAACTCACCTTCAAAAGAACCATTACTCATAATCTGAGAGTAAAGTGCAGAAACAACCTGAATGTTTTTGTGAGAATCTCCTTGAGCTTCATCAGAGTATGGAGTGAATGCAGCTAAAGCAGCTTTTAAAAACTCTGTATTTATAGTATAAACAGCCTCTGTTGCACTAAAGTCTACTTTTACACCCTGTTCTTCAAGTGCTCTTACAAAAATAGCAGCACTTCCAAAGTTCTCATCCCAGTTGATTAATGGGTATGTAGCTTGAAGTGTTTTCTCTATGTTTAACTGACCTAAATCTACTCTACAGATACCAAACGCTAAAGGGTCTCTATATCCTGGAGTTGTTGTCTTAATATCTTCTATAAGTGCTTTAAAAGCATCTGTTGTTTCAATGATTTTCATCTGTTTCTCTCTTGATTAATTTAT
Source organism: Campylobacterota bacterium (assembly GCA_034659455.1). Taxonomy (GTDB): domain Bacteria; phylum Campylobacterota; class Campylobacteria; order Campylobacterales; family Sulfurimonadaceae; genus Sulfurimonas. Next base: position 18,414 of record JAYEHI010000316.1, read on the forward strand.
TGATGGAATTATACAGAAAAACTACTAATAGAATTTTGTGTTAAAAGAATATAGAACCAATAATTAATCTATTTATAAAAATTAGAGAGGAGGGAGGAAGTTTATTCGAAAAACTTCCCTTGGTTTGTGTTGTCAAGAGGTTTTCGTTTCTCTTTAGTTAGCCACTCCTGTAAGAGAGACTCTATCACTTTACTCAGACTCATTTTGTATCTATCACGTGAGTACTTCATAGACTCATCCCATGTCTGTCTATCTATAAGTAGACTTCTTGTTACTTCATCTTTTGGTTTCAAATCTATTTCCTTTTAAGAGGCTTCTAAAAGCTCTTTAAAGCTTCTGTAGCTATCGACAATTTTTTGATTTTTGACATTTAACATATAGAACTCTATCGCTTTTTTACCAAGTCTTGGTATCTCATTTTTAACGGCCCAAGAGCTTACCGTTCCTTCTGGAACTTCAAGAATTTCTGCAAGATTTTTTTGCGTAATATTTAACTCTTTGCATATCTCTTTTACTACATTAGATTTTGTTTTTTTAGATTTCTTATTTACTTTTATAAGAGGCTTCAGTTTTTTCATTACTGGCTTTTCGCAGTTCTCATCAATCCAGTTTAAAACTTCTGATGCAGTTAGAACCCAGTCTCTACTATTAAGGTTTTTTATCACTTCTTGGGTGAATTTTTCATTATTCTCTAGTGCAACTTTTTCATCGCTTAATTGACAGAGTATGGAAAAAGCAAGTTGTTTTGATGCTTTTCCTCCGTTTCCCCAGTCAAAACCACTACTAGAAGACGCAAAAAGATCATATCTTAGAGGAAGCTCAAGTTCGCCATATGTTACATATTTACTACCAAGTAGTGCTCTGTGACCCTTGAAAACATGATTGTTAAGTGTTATAGCCATTTGTATACTCTCTTATAGTTTAAAAATGTAATGATGTTCATCTTCATGCTCAGGAGTCTCTTCTTTTGAAATAAAATTGAGACGATAAACAACATATATAATACCAAAAAGCAATAAAAGTACCAATAACCAAACTAACATGATTGAATTCCTTGATTTATAAAATTATATATAAATATAAATCGGCAAATATGGAATTTATATTAGTGATAGTATATGTTTTTCTTATTTAACTCATCCTCAAAGAGCTTAAAATAGTGCATTACTTCTTTTTCATCCGTGCCGCTTAGAGAGAGTTCCACATTTGGTTTATTATCTATAAACATAGGCAAGCATGAGAGCTCTATAGTTTGAGGTAAAGTTTGCATTAGACTTATGAGTGTCTCTTCACTAGTGTGTGCGAGTAGTGTTTGTCTATATTTTTCATCTACTTCATGGAAGTGAGTTTTGATTACATCCTTTATCATTGGATGTGCCATAGATGGAAAACCGGGAACAAAAAAATATCTGTTTTGTAGTGAATAGCCTGACATATTATTAATGGGGTTAAATAGAAGGTCGGCATTTGGAGGTAAGTCAGCCATGCGTACTCTGTGAGGATAAGCCTTCTCTTTAAATCTTTCAATAATATCTGACAAGAACTGTTTGTGGGGTGTAACGGTGGTATTTGTAAACACTTCTGAAGATATCTCTCTTGTTAAATCATCGGGAGTGGAGCCTATCCCACCAAACGAGAACATAACAGCGTCTTTGTCAGCTTTTATCATTTCATATGTTTTTCTTATAAGTTCTTTGTCGTCTTTAATGACAAAAGACGCAAAGAGTTCATGACCATATTTTTTTAGTTCAGACTTAACAAGTTCAAAGTGCTTATCAACTCTACGACCATTGAGGATTTCCGTTCCAATAATTAATGCATAAAAATTCATACCAAAATTATAGTATAATTTCAAAAATAAAAAACCACCATGAGAGGTATATCAAAATGTCATATGCACAAGAGTTAGAAAAGTTAATAAAAGAGACGGTTATTCCTGATATAGATGAATCACTAGACGCTATATTTGAAGAGATTGCAGATAATAAAGAGGCAACTGAGGATGCAAAAGAGGAGATAGAAGAGCTTCGTGAGTTTAAAGATGACCTGCAAGATGTTTTAGAAGATATCTTAAGTGGCGATATTGAAGAGGATGAGTGTAAAGAGCTAATAGATGATATAAAAGAGGCTCAAAAGAGTGGTGG
>JAYEHI010000317.1:0-4776 GCA_034659455.1 Campylobacterota bacterium
GTTGTTGCTAAGGTTTACTTTTTAATATGGGTTACCACGGAGACCGTGGGAACCAGCAGATATTAGGTTATCACTGTCATAACTATAAGTAGTTATTTTTCCATCGGGTCTTGTCTCTTTGCCTAGTTTGCCGTAACTGTCATAAAAGTAGGTAGTTATGTTCCCTACTGCGTCATAAGTGTAAAGAACAGTGTGACCTATGGCGTTTGTAGTTTTTACAACACTTAAAAAATAATCTAAAACCAAACCCTACCGATGCAAAATCCTTAGAGGTTGGGGAGTATTTTAATTTTTAATCATCATTTGACATTTACATATATATTATATATACTATTGTAAAACATAATTATATAAGGAATATATCATGCATTCAATTTCTCAACTTGAAAAACAACAAGTCGGTTTACGATTACCTAAATATTTAGTAGAAGAGATAGATGCTTTTACACATCAATTTTCTATCAATAGAACAGATGTGATAATCGAAGCTATATCCTCGTATATAAGTGAGCAAAAAGCTAATGTTTTTTATAGTAATTTAGATACGGCGTCTAAAGAGCTAAAGAAATCACTTGATAGTAATGATACAAACTCTATGAAATCACTTGATGAGCTAATCAATGAACTTGAACATTAAAACTCTTAGTTGTTTTGATAAAGACGTTAAGAGACTTTTTAAAAAATATAAACAACTTCCAAGTGATTTAAAGGCATTAAATCAAGAACTATTAGTAAATCCCAAATCCGGGATAGAACTAGGTAATGGATGCTATAAAATTAGATTAGCTAATAGCTCAATACCTACAGGTAAAAGTGGAGGACTTAGAGTCGTCTACTATCATATTGATACAAACAAAAATTTATATCTTATGAGCATGTACTCAAAAAGTGAACTAGAAAATATTGATGATAAAATTATTTTACAAATTTTAAAAGAAAATGGTTTACTATAATTATATAGCTAGATGCTGTGTCTTAAGCAAGTGGACAAATCTATTCATACTCTACAAACATCTGAGAACCGCTCTCTTCTTTAGTGTCAAAACCTCTAGATTTTCCCCAGTAAGAGATAATCTTTTGCAGAAGTTTTGCAGCGAAAGTTTGTGAGACTGTAGACTCTTCGGGGATGAGTTCTACCATATCCACTCCCTTAAGAGTTATATTTTTATTTGAAAAGAGAGCTTCTAAAATGTCAGTGGCATCGTACCAGTCCAGACCTCCAGGCTGTGGTGTTCCTACACTTGGGACAAATGCGGGATTAAAAACATCCATATCTATACTTAAGTAAACATCTCCCTCTAAATCTCTAAGAGTTTGTAAAAACTGCTCTTTTATCTCCTGTTTTTGCAAGCTGCGGTCTGAGAAAAAAGTGATGTTTTTGTCTTCTTTAACTCTTTTAGCTTCTTCTTCAAATAGTGAACGTACACCTGCTATGACAAGACTATGTCCTTGAGCCAAAAGATGAAACGAGGGAGTGGCATGAGAGTACTTCTCTCCTTGATAAGAACTTCTAAGATCAGCATGAGCATCCAAGAAAACTATAGTAGTGTCTGACTCTAAAACTTGCTGAGTTAGCATAGGAGTGATGGAGTGTTCTCCTCCTAACGTTATAAGAAGTTTGTTAGCTGTTAGTTCAAAAGCCTTTATAGTCGGCTCTACATCTCTATACTTTAGTATCTCACCCGCTACATGAACAGACATATACTTCATCGGCGACCAATCTAAGTCTTCATCATAGTACTCTATCTGTGCTGTTGCTTCGAGAATGGAGCGAGGTGCATCTTTTGTCCCCACTTTCGCACTTACGGTATCTTCGTATGAAAAAGGCAAAATGACAATGTCTGCATCTTCTATATTAGCATTAGGAAGGAGTTGAAAGTTCATCTTTTTATCTAAATACCAATGTTCTTTTGTATCACGAGAGGCAGTGTAAATGCCGAGACTAAACTCTCAACCCCTAAACCTTTTAGTTCTAAATCTTTAGCACTGCTTTCAAACTTTTCTTTTAGATTTTCATCTATTATGCTCAAATCATCACTCGCTATAACATAACCCCAAAGATGATAAAAGGAAGGAACGATGACCCCATAACTACGGACATCATTAAAGACTCTACCTAATGTCTCTCGTATGTATTTATGGTTTGTAGACTCCTGTGTGTCAAGTGCTCCGCCTTGTGTTGCTATGATGGCGTTTGGATTGAGAAGTGGTTTGAGAGTTCTGTAAAGCCCTTCCCCGTAAAGAAAAGCAGCAGGAGAGTCCCAGTCATCTACATCTATAAGATCACCGATAACTACATCAAACTTCTCACGACAAGATGCTAAGTACTCGTTGATATCCATGTAGAGAACTTCTAGGCGCGAGTCACTAAACGCCGTCTCTCCCCATGAAGGAATATACTCTCTACACAACTCTACAAACTCTTCATCGATATCTACCATCACAACTTTTTCTACTGACTTATGAGCGAGAACTTCACGAGCGGTAGCCCCTTCACCTCCACCCATTATAAGTACTGTTTTTGGATTCGCATGTGCTAACATCGCAGGATGAACAAGAGCCTCATGATACATCTGCTCGTCAGACTCACATGACTGTATATCGCCATCAAGACTGATACAAACACCATGCATATTTGACTCAAAAAAGAGATAATCTTGAAAAGGAGTCTTGCCTTGAACGAGTATCTTCTCTATACGGCGCTCAACACTGTCTGAGATGTTGGCATTTTGTCTATAGTTTATCATTTTAATATTTCCTTTTTGTACTCTTGAAACTCTTTTATTACCTCAAAAATAGCCGAATTCAAATGTGTCAACTCTTTTTGAGTCGTTACAAAAGGAGGCATAATGTAGACAAGATTTAAAAACGGTCGCACCCAAACACCATGTTTGATAAACGCCGGAGTCATAAAACTAAGGTCCACTTCTTCATTGAGCTCTACCACTCCTATAGCTCCAAGAGTTCGCACCTCTTTTACTATGTTTAACTCTTCACACTTTCTAAGTTCTTGATCTAGTTGTATTTGGATATTGTGCACTTTTACTTGCCAAGGAGAGTTTAAAAGAAGTTCCAAAGAGGCATTTGCTACAGCACAAGCAAGAGGATTTGCCATAAAAGTTGGTCCATGCATGAGAACATTTCCATCCGCTTCAACTCCCTGCATCACTTTTTTACTTGTAAGAGTCGCCGCAAGCGACATATAGCCACCCGTTAGTGCCTTCCCGACACAAAGAATATCGGGAGTGATGCCCCCATACTCATGAGCAAACAATCTTCCTGTTCTTCCAAAACCCGTCGCTATCTCATCCAGTATCAGAAGTACATCATACTCCTTGCAGAGTTCACTCACTCTTTTTAAAAAATCGGGAGAGTAGATTCTCATTCCCCCTGCTCCTTGAACTATTGGTTCAAGTATAACTGCTGCTATCTGAGTGTGATTCTCCTCAAGTTTAGTCTTAAAATCTTCTATATACTTCTCGTCCCACTCATCATTAAACATACAAGAGGGAGCCTCGGCAAAGATGTTTTTATGAAGTACGTCTTCAAATGCTGAGTGCATTCCTGTGATGGGATCGCAAACACTCATCGCTCCAAAAGTATCCCCATGATACCCCTTGCTAAATGCCAATATTTTGCTTTTTTGTCTGTTGCCTTGAGAGTTCCAGTACTGAAACGCCATCTTCAGAGCCACCTCAACGCTTACACTTCCAGAGTCGCTAAAGAAAACATGCTCCAGACTCTCATCCGTAATATAGAGCAGAGTTTGTGCGAGTTTTATCGCTGGTTCATGCGTCAAACCGCCAAACATCACATGGCTCATTTTAGAGAGTTGCTCACTTGCCGCCGTATTTAACTCAGGGACGTTGTAGCCATGAATAACAGACCACCAAGAGCTCATACCGTCTATGATTTTCGAGCCATCTTCAAGCTCTAAGTAAACGCCACTAGCGGACTTTACAAGCTCCATCTCTACCATAGGGGTTGATGGTGCATAAGGGTGCAATATATGTGCTTTGTCAAACTCTTTCATTAACTTCTCCATCCGTTAAATATACTTAACATTTCACTATTTAATTCGTCTATTTTTTTCTCTTTCTCTTGAGTGCTCAGTTGTGTCTTTGGTGAAAAGTACTCATCCACTTTCATATCTTCTCTAAGCATTTTTAACTGCCATATATTATCATTTTGTAAAATCAGATCTTTCATTTTGTAACTTTTGAGTATCTCCTCATCTATAAACTCTTTTATTGAGTTTATCTCATGATCCATATAGACATGTTCGCCTACTTCATTTCTCGTAAACCCGCGAACCACATAGTCTATGGTAACAATATCTGTGTCAAAAAAGTCAAAGATGGCGTTTAGAGAACTCAGTGGCGTTATCTCTCCACAAGTCGATAGCTCTATGTCCACTCGAAAACTAAGAATGCCATTTTCATTATCGAAGTCGGGGTAAGTGTGTGCTGTAATATGAGACTTATCAAGATGCATATCAATGCCAGCACCTTTTATATCGCCTAGAAGTATCATCGAAGAAGCACCATAGGGCTCATAGTTTTGAAGTGAAGTACTCAAAACCTCCGCTTCTATAATACGAACTATTTTCTTCAAAAGTTCACTGATTCGCTCTGCTGAATAGTTGTTGTTTATATACTCAATGTATGAGAGTTTTTCCGCCTCAGTTGGAGCTATCACAAAGTCGTAAAAACTAAAACTGAGTGCTTTTTTGAGATTGTTAAAACCTTTGAGTTGCATAGTGTTCCTAGAGTTTTT
>JAYEHI010000318.1:0-4752 GCA_034659455.1 Campylobacterota bacterium
CGTCAAGCATCTTAACAAAATGAGTATGGATGCCGTTTGCCTCTAAAAGTTTAAAAAGCTCAGTTGAAATTTTGTTATTAAGTGCACCTTTTCCAGCTTCGCTTGATTTCTTTTCACCATTAAAAGCTGTTAAGTCATCTTTAAACTCTGAAATAACTAAGTTTTCATCATCTGTCAAAAATAGTTTTTTTGCTTTTCCCTCGTAGAGTAGCTCTCTTTTTTCCATCTCTTTCTTATCCTTTTGTAATCACTAAAGCTTTTAAAATATCGACTGCAGACTTTAGTTGAATGTCTTTGCTCATCATTTCTGGTGTAATTATATCTTTTTTCTCTTTTGTATCTGCTTTTTTCTTCTCTTTTTTTCCATCAACTTTTTCTAGTTCCTCTTCTAAGTGCTTTTTGAGGTCAGCTTCTTTAATGGCAAACTCATTTTTATGAGTTTTTACTTCACCTGGGAGAACTTCAACATCAGGTTTTACACCAACTGCTTGAATAGTTCTTCCACTTGGAAGATAGTATCTCGCTATAGTTAGCTTAATGGCTTCTTCATTTGTAATAGGAAGAACTACCTGTACACTCCCTTTTCCAAATGTGTTTTCACCGATAAGCACAGCTCGTTTATGGTCTTGGAGTGCTCCACTTACGATTTCACTAGCACTAGCACTCCCTCCGTTGATAAGAACAACTACGGGGACTTTTGTCAGTGTAGCCGAAGAAGTCGCGACATAAGTTTTATCGTCATTTTTGTTACGACCTTTTTGAGAGACTATTTTTCCCTCATCAACAAAGAGGTCTACCAAGTCTACAGCTTGGTCTAGGAGCCCACCCGGATTGTTTCTTAGGTCTAAAACAATTCCTTTCGTCGTAGATTTTCTTTTGTTGATCTCACTCGCTACATCTTGGGCTACTTTTTTATCAAAACTAGCAACCCTCACATAGAGAATATCATCACCAACTAGCTTTGCATGAACAGACTCAATCGTAATAACTCCACGAACAATATGAATAACTAAAGGTTTCACTTCCCCTTTTCGGACAATAGTCACATCAATTGGATCGCCAACTTTTCCACGCATTAAAGAGACGGCTTCGTCAATAGTCATACTGATTGTTGACTTCTCATCTATCTTCAAGATAATATCTCCAGACTCTAATCCAGCTTTATCTGCAGGCGTACCATCTATGGGAGCAATAACAGTGAGTGCTCCATCTTTCATCCCAACAGTAATCCCAAGACCACCAAACTCACCACTTGTCTGAACCTTCAGACGTTTATAATCTTTTGTTGTTAAGTAGTTGGAGTGTGCATCAAGGTTTTTCATCATACCATCGAGGGACTTCTCCATAAGTTCTTCGATAGTTACATCATCAACATTATACTGCTCAACGATACTTATAACTTTTGTGAACTTTGCAAGAGATTGAAGTCTTGAAGTCTCAAGCTCTTTATCAGTACTTTTAGCAAAGAGAGTTGATGAGAAGAGCAGGGTGATAGAGAGTGCTGTAACTGCAAACCCTAAAGTAATAATTTTTTTGTTTTTCATGTGAAATCCGTCTTTGATTTTAAAAAAGATATTATACCCTCACTTGTTAAATAAGAGGTTTATGAAAGCGGCTTAAATTGCAAATTATATTATTTATATATAATGTCAAACAATTAAATAAAAAGAGGTCCAACTTGAGCAACATTAAAGAGTACTTAACAGATGACCATAGAAGATGTGATGATATTTTTGCATTGATGGAAGAGAAAGCCTTAACTTCAGAGTCTATAGTAGAGTAGGTCAGAGTTGGATTTCAATGGTCTTTCAATCGATCAAGCACCACCGATATCAGCGCCGTTAAGGTTTTTTTTAACGGCTCCCATATTTGGAATTATAGCCGGCGTATTAATGCTTTTAAGCGATACTCAAACGCTTATCAATAGGTACTCCATTGACGCCATAATTATTACGCACGCTCTTACGATTGGAGTTTTTGCATTTGTGATATTTGGAGCGTTGACGCAGATGTTGCCAGTGCTAACGGGCACAAAAGTTTTAAAAGTGAAGTTAGTAACGACAATCGTTCATATAATGCTCGTAGTGGGTCTTTTAAGTATGGTAGTTGGTCTAAAATTTTCGCTAAACGCCATTACTACGCTTGCGTATATTATGTTAGGTGGTGGATTTACGTTGATGATTCTCTCCATCGCAAACGCTTTAAGAAAAGTGGCTAACTTTACAGCTACGGTTAAAGGAATGACCGCAGGTTTAGTATTTGCCTTTTTTATTACAATTCTTGGAGTTATGATGCTCTCTGGATACGCTGATGAGTCTGTTGGCGAGAGGCATGTGATATATGCAAATATTCATAGCGTTTGGGCGATTTTTGGATTTTGCGGTCTTTTGATTATTGGCGTGGCGTTTCAAGTTCTTCCTATGTTCTACGTAGCTCCTCACTTTAAACAGTTTTGTAAAAAGAGAGTCGTTTTTCTTATCAGTACCGGTCTTTTGATTTGGCTATTGTTTAACAGCTTGTACGAAGAGTATGCGCTCTATGCAAAACTTTGGATTGCTACGTTCTTTTGGGCTTTCGCTACGGCTGTATGGTTTAAGTTTAACAAACGTAAACGCCCAATAAGCGACGTGACCGTCTGGTACTGGAGGGCTGCAAGCGTATTTTTAACGCTCGGCGCGTTTCTTTGGATATTTGATGAGTTTTTTAAACATGAGTACATAGTGATGGTTGCAATACTCATAGGTGGAGGTTTCATACTCTCTATAATGCTAGGAATGCTTTATAAAATAGTTCCGTTTCTTGTCTGGTTTCATCTTAACGCAAAAGGATATATGAGCATGCCAACCGTAAACGAGATGATAGACAAAGGCTTGGCGAAAATACAGTTTGTTTTACTGATACTGTCACTTATAGGTTTTATATTTGCATTTTATATGCCAAAACTTTTAGCACCATCTGCTAGCTTTTTTATAATAAGTATGTTGATTTTAGAGTACAATATTTTAAGTGTGGCGTTTATTTATAAAAAAACATTACAAAAAGAACCCGATTTTGATATGTCGGAATTTGCTGGAAATTAAAGGAGTAGGTTGGTATGAAAAATATTATTTTAATTGGGTTTATGGGTGTAGGTAAGGGTAGTATCGCTAGAGAACTGATGAAGCACTCCTCTTATGTGGCTATTGATACAGATGATTTAATAGAGAGTATGGAAAACAGAAGAATCAAAAAAATTTTTGAAAATGAGGGTGAAGCATACTTTAGAAAATTAGAAAAAAGTGTTGCTGCATGGCTAGAAAATAGTGTGTCAAATACACTTATATCTACTGGTGGAGGTTTTTATAAACAGAAAAACCTCAAAAAAATAGGTATAATTGTGTTACTAGATTCTCCTTTTGATGAGATTATTAAGAGAATTAAAGAACATCCAAATGCAGCTAAAAAGCTCAAGAAGCGTCCTCTCCTAGCAGATTTGAAAAAAGCGAAAAAGCTTTATGATGAGAGACGACCTGAGTATTTAAAGCTTGCAGATGTAGTTGTTGATGTAACAAAAAAAAGTGCTGAAGCATCATCTAGAGAGTTACTAAAAAAGGTAAAAAAACATGCGTAAAATATTTTTATATATAGCTATATTATTTACAACTACAGTAATGGCGGATGAGATTCACTGGGCGAAAGACTTCGACGCGGGAATCGCACAAGCTCAAAAAGAGAATAAGCCTGTTTTGTTTGTTTTTTCTCGTCACACTTGCAAGTACTGCATTGTTTTGGAAAAAACAACCTTCTCTGATAAAAGAGTAATCAAAAGTTTAAATAGAGACTTTGTTTCCATCATCGCTTATAGCGATGAGAATGATGCAATGCCTAGAGAGCTATGGAGACCGGGAACACCTACATTATGGTTTCTAAAACCAAATTCTGAACCGATGTACCAGCCTTTAATGGGTGCAGTGGGCGAAGAGAAGTTTCTTCAAGCATTGGCAATAGTAAAAAAAGAGTTCGACAAAAAATACAGTAATAAGAGTGGAAAATAATAATGATGTTTATAAAATCAAGTGATACTAACTTCAATGCAAATTTTGAAGAGTTACTTGGACGTGGAAAGATGGATATTGCTACTGTAAGTAGCATTGTTGGCGGGATTATTTCAGAGATTCAAAATGAGAAAAATGGTGCTCTTAAACGCCATATAGCAAAGTTTGACAACTGGACTCCAGAGTCAGATGCTGAGTTGAAGATATCGACAGAGTCTATGTCTAAGGCTTATAAAGAGTTAGAGCCAAAGTTAAAGTCAGCACTACACCTAGCCTATGATAGAATCAAAGCATATCACGAAAAGCAGAAGCCGAAATCTTGGTTTGACACAGAAGAGAATGGAACTATTCTAGGGCAAAAAGTAACTGCTGTTGACAGAGCTGGTCTCTATATCCCTGGAGGCAAAGCTGCGTATCCTTCATCGCTTTTGATGAATGTTATTCCGGCTCAAGTCGCTGGTGTTGAAAACATTATAGTATGTACACCAACACCAGATAATGAACCAAACGAACTGCTTCTTGCCGCTTGTCACCTCTGTGGTGTATCGGAAGTTTATAAAGTGGGTGGTGCTTCAGCAATTGGGGCAATGGCCTATGGAACAGAGACTATTCCTAAAGTGGATGTTATTACTGGACCAGGAAATATTTTTGTCGCTACTGCTAAGAAAATGGTTTTTGGGGATGTTCATATAGATATGATAGCTGGACCTAGTGAGAT
>JAYEHI010000319.1:0-4738 GCA_034659455.1 Campylobacterota bacterium
GAGAGTGAAAAAGCAGAGAGAAAGAGTCAGATAGAGAAGCTAGAGCGAGCATACACAAAAGAGGTCAAAGCTTACAATGCAAAAGTCAAAGAGCTCACAGATGCATACAATAACAAGATGGCAAAAAAGAGAAAAGAGTTAAACGCCATCACTCTTAATGCCATGAAGAGAGCTTATGGTGTGGTGTATGGCAAACCCTATCTTTACAACTCTTTGAAGTATGACGCTGATAGTGAGACATTTTATGGGAGTGTGAAGTCGACTAAGGGGAGCTTCTCTGAGAAGATCTCTTTTCATGTTCCTATAGAGAGGGCTGAGGCATTTGAGAGAAATGTAGAGAGCATCAAACCAGAGTTGGCGTTTGCATACAGAGACTCCAAACTTCTTTTAGAAAAAATCACCTTAGTGTCCCAAAAGAAAAGCTACTTGGCGACACTTAACGAGACAAACTACAAGAGTGAAACTCTGAGTGTAGCTCTAGGGAGTGGAGCACTCAACCTTCCAGCTTCACCACTTCTAAGCACCTCGCTTGACATAGAGAGTAGTGCCTATGCCATAGGAGAGGTGAACTACTCAAAAGACCCAGAGATAGCAAAACTCCAGAAGAAAAAAGAGCACCTACAGAAGTTAGCAAGAGAGAAGAGACACTCAAAAGCAAGAGAAGAGAAGCTCCAAAAACAGAAACTCGCCCTCGAAGCACAGATAGCCCAGCTCCAAGACACCAAAGGTGGCGTTGATGATATACCAACTCTCCTCAAAAAGAGTAAAAAAGTCAAAACAGACCCGACAAAGTGGCTCTTTGTCGTAGCTATAGAGAACTACGAGTACACCGACCCCGTACCATACTCCAAAAACAGTGCCAAACAGTTTAGCAGAGTGATGCAGAAGAGACTCGGCGTTTCAGAGAAAAACAGTAGAGTCCTTATAAACACAAACGCCACAAGTGGTAAGATACGACACAACCTCAAAGAGATGCTTCACCGTGTCAAGAGTGAAGACACTATATACTTCTACTACAGCGGTCACGGGATTCCCGTACCATCACAAAAAAATGCTCCCTATCTTTTAGCGCAAGATATGAGCCCTGAGTATGTAGCGGACGATCAGCGTTTTAAACTGCAAAATATCTATAAGGCTCTGAGCAGTTCAAAAGCCAAAAAAGTCATCGCGTTTGTCGATAGCTGCTTTAGCGGGGGAACAGATAACCAAGCCCTTATCAAAGGTGTAGCAGCGACAAGAATTAAACCTAAAAAAGTGACATTTGACAAGAGTAAAATGCTCGTGATAAGCGCAGGAAGTGGTACAGAGTACTCTAACAAGTATGACGAAAAGAGCAATAGACTCTTCTCCTATTATCTGATGCGAGGCTTACTCAAAGAGGGGCAAAATACGCAAAGACTCTATGACTATGTAAAGTCAAACGTACAAGAGAAGTCTTATGAAATGGGGGAGAGTTATGAGCAGGTACCTGTTTATGATGGTAACATCGGACTGAAACTTTGAGAACTGCTTTAGCCCTTGCATTTGTATTTCTCTTTGTAGCATGCGGGACTCCAGAGCCTACTCAAACTCCCTCTTGGCTCCATAAGCTTACAGCATCGAAAAAGTATGAAGTTATAGGCTATGGTCAAGGGAGTAGTCTACCTGAGGCAAAGGCAAGTGCCAAAGAGGAGATAGCTCAAACTCTCATAAGTAGAGTTGAAAGTGCTTTTGTGTCAAAAACACAGAGTGCGAAAGTAGGAAGTAGTGAGAGTGTTGCAACTCTAAAAGTTACAAGTAAGCTAAACCTAAACAATATAAAAACACTCAAACAAGAGCAGATTGGTAATGTTTTTTATGTGGCATTAGTGTATGAAAATCTAGACCTAGCCTATAGAGTGAAGACTACCCTAGAGAGCATAGAGTGTAAAAGGGGAGACTCTAGCTCCTATCTCTACCAAACGCCACTACTGAAAAAACTCACAGCTACGCTTGGGTGTGAAGTGGCATTTCGTTTAGATAGACGAAATGAATCTTGGTATCTTAAACACAAAGAGCATCTCTTTTTACTAAGCGATGAGGAGTTTGAAGAGCTGTTTGTGAGTAAACAAAACACTAACTTCGCATTTGTGGCAAATAAAAAGATACTTCAAGATGGCGATAGCTTCTACTTCACTCTAAAATCTTCTAAAAATGCTTACATAACACTCTTGAATGTCTATGAAAATGGTATAGTTACACTCTTAGAAAAATCAAAAAGAGTAGAGAACTCTCTACAAATACCATCAAAAAAGAGTGAAAACTACTTTGAAGCTGGCGTTTTAGAAGAGGGTAGAGATACTTATGATTTGTATGTGGCGATAATGAGTGATAAACCACTCGATATGAGTAGGTTTGAGTATGCAGATGAAGAGTTAGCAGACTCAGAACTCGCCTATAAGTTTGATGAACTGCTTCTTAAGCTTGAGAGTTATGAGTACTCAACGATACTTCTACGGACTAAACCGTAGCTATAGGATATAAATATGTTATTAAAAAATATACAAAAAAATCTCTATGAACTTGAAACTATTTTATCAACAGAGAAAATAGTTTCATTGCTTAAAGAGCAAAACATAAATGCAATGCTTTTTTTAAAGACTATAAACTTATATACAAGTAACTTTAACAAGTTAGAAATTTTTGAAAACAGTATGCTTCTTGAAATGTTGGATGAGAAGTTAGACTATTTTGTAAAAAACTCTGAAGATAGAAATAAAATATCTTTATATCATACAAAACTTGCAACATCGATGACTTTTATTCAAGATAAAGCTGAAATATTTTTACAACTAAACAGTAGTATTGACGCTGTGCAGGAATCAATAGCTTATACTGAAGAAGAGGTATATAATTTAAGTAGTATAAGTATAAATAATTTTTATAGTATAGATAAACTTAATGTCAGTAATATTACTGACAAAAAAGAGATATATATAGTTGGAGAAAATGGTGACGGAAAGACTCTTTTCCTCCAAGCTATAGCTGTAGCACTCAAAGGATGTGAACAAGATGGACAGGGAAGTTTTAGAAAAATAAAAGATAAATTTTCTTTAAATGTAGTTGATACAAATGGAGCCGTATATAGTGGGAAAGCTGATGGAGCAAGCTATAAAAATCTATATGCTTATGGAAGCTCAAGAAATAACAACTGTAGTAATAAGGAAGAGACATTAGGTTATTTAACTCTATTTGATAGTAGTCTTGACTTGATAGATCCAAAAAAATGGATCATTAAGCTTTTTAATGCACAACAATCAGGGGCATCAAATATCTTAGCTCTCGATGACGCTATTGATCTTTTACAAAAATTACTCAATAGAGATATAGAGATAGATATAACATATGACAGTGTGACTTTTAAAGAGAGAGGCTCTGTAGTTGTATTTGATCAACTCTCTGCAGGCTATAAAAGTGTCATTATAATTATATGTGATCTTATTGAAATGCTATCTAGAAATCAGTCGATAGAATCAGGCATAGCTAATTTTAAAGGTGTTGTTCTTATAGATGAAGTAGAGTTGCATCTGCATCCTAAATGGAAATATAGTTTTATCAATACATTAAGAGAGATTTTTCCTTTGATTCAGTTTATAGTTACGACGCATAGTCCTACCGTTATATTAGGAGCAACTAAAGAGGCGGTTTTTTATAAGATATATAAAACTGATGGAAAAGTAGAAGTATCACAACAGATAGAAAACATAGGATATACTAATAATACTCTCATATCGTCTCCTCTATTTGATTTAGGGACTATGAGTTCACGCGATTATGACAACAGACAGTTTAGTGGGGATGATTATATATTTGAAAAGATTCATGAAGTTGTCTCTAATAGGGTTAGTGATGAAAACATGGTTAATGAAGAGGAGATACTAAAACTTATAGATGAAGAGTTAAGTAAAGTATGATAAAAGTTTTAAAAAATTTTAACAATATTCCTGAAATACTCAACAACTCAAAAAGAGAAGAGGCTTTTGATGAAAATGTAGTTGTGAAAAAATTTGAATTTGGTAAAGATCTTTATAAACCAGAGAGTGTGAAAAAGAAACTTTATAAAATATATCATAATAAATGTGCTTATTGTGAAAAAGATATATCTGATGAACAGCGACCTATAGAACATTATAGACCTAAAGATATATACTATTGGTTAGCATATAGTTGGGATAATTTACTTCTTTCATGTAGCAGATGTAACACAAAAAAAGGAAAGCAGTTTCCAGTTCAAAATATAGCAGTGCAATACAATAATCAAAAACTTGTAGATACACATAGTTTATGTGGAGCTTATAACAAAATAGAAAAACCGATGATAATAAATCCTGAACAAGATGATATAATTGCTGATATTAAATTTTATGCAAATGCAGTGATGTATTCCGAAAATAGCAGAGTGGCTCACACTATTAACAAGGCTTGTGGCTTGAATAGAGATGAATTAGTTCAGCATAGAGTACAAATAATAAATGATTTTAAAAATATATTACAGAAGTATGAAATGCTATATCTAAAAAATAAAGATATAACTATATTTGAACCTATTATTAATGAATTTCTCTCAAAAGTGACAGAAGAGAATGAATATTATGCTTTTAGAAATTTTATAGTGAAGAATATAAATATTTTTTTTGAGAGTAAAGTTATAAAAGTAATATTAAAATATTATATAGATAAGGAAAAAAATGGAAAACTATGAAACACTTCTAGCCTTTAC
>JAYEHI010000320.1:0-4714 GCA_034659455.1 Campylobacterota bacterium
GTTTGAGCTTGTAAGAGAGATACCCTTTAGAACGGTTGGCAAGCCTTGGGTATGCATGCATACCCTCAAGCTTATGCCCATGACAAGCATAACAAGCTTTAGCGACATAGAGGTTTTTCCCCTCTTCGTAAGCACTAAGAGCAAAAGTAGATGAAAATGTTAAAAATAGTAGTAGTATAAAACGCAACTCTAAGCCTTAATAATTTATAATGACAACATTATATCTAAGGTTGGACTAAATGGTTATAACAAATGCAGTAGTTTGTGATGTAAATGGTGAGAGAGAGCTAGATGTTCGTATAGAGGATGGTCGTATAGTTGAGCTAGGAGACTCTCTTGAGTGTGAAGAGATCCTCGATGCTAAAGGAGCATATCTCCTTCCATCTTTAGTAGATACTAACATCAGACTACTCGACTCTAATCTTAATGCCAAAAATATTAGAGCTATTAGTGAAGAAGCCCTCAGAGGTGGGATAGGTCATATAGTTTTAAACGCCGACTCTACACCAGCCATAGATAACGAAGTAGTTTTAGAGTTCGCACAGCATGGTACAAGTGAGTCAAGTGGGGCAGAAGTAGACTTGATGCTTAACACTCTCAAAGAGGATTCAACTCTTAGTAACATCGCAATACTTCTAAAAAAAGGTGTTGTAGCACCCTATATGAGCACTATCGCTAAAAATGATATCGCTATAAAAATCGCAGAGTACGTGAAGATGTATGATGTGACGCTCTACTGTAAAGCGGAGGATAATTCACTTATAAGTGCAGGGGTAATACTCGATGGTGATGTAAGCTCAAAGCTAGGTCTAGCGGGCATACCAAATCTTAGCGAGGTACTTCATGTCTCTCGTATGATAGAGATAGCGAGACACTTTAAGATCAGGATACTCTTTAAGTCCATCGCTTCTCCTCGTTCAGTTGAACTCATAGCTAAAGCGAAGAGAGAGGGAGTAGATGTGAGTTGTGAAGTCTCTATACACCATCTTATAAACTGTGATGAATCTTGTGAAGACTTTAATACTTTAGCGAAGTTAAATCCGCCATTAGCGAGTAAAGATGATATGCTTCTGCTTCAAAAAGCTCTCAAGAATGGAGATATCGATCTTCTCACGACACTGCATCAGCCAAGCTCTCCCGTAAACAAAGAAGTGGCATTTTACGACGCGGCTTATGGCTGTTCTGGACTCAGCAATGCTCTTGGACTCTACTATACTAAACTTGTTAAAAGTGGACTCATAGATATGCAAACACTCCTAAAACTTACAGTGCAAAACCCAGCTATTAGCATCTCAAAAAGTGCGGGAGTTATAGAAGTAGGCAAAAGTGCAGACGTAGTTCTTTTTGACACTTCAAAGTCTGAGGTTGTAAGGGATGTAGCTTCTTTATACTCCTCTGAAACACTAAATGGTTTAGTAACAATTATCTAGAGTAGAAAATGTCATATTTATGTCACAATCTCTAGGCATTATGATAGAATAACGACATGAAAATAATTATTTTAGATGACTCTCTTACTATACGAATGATGATAGAAGCTTATTTGGAAGATTTGGAAGTTGAAGAAGATGAAATTTTTTCATTTGAGAATGGTTTTGACGCACTGAAGTTTATATATGAAAATGGCGCAGATATTGTTTTTACAGATATAAATATGCCTATGTTAAGCGGGCATGAATTTACTCAAATGCTCTATATAAGGTTCCCACAACTTAAAAACGCTATGTTCGCCATAAGCGGCGATGAGAGTAAAGAGTGTTATATGCAGATGAAAAACATTGGTCTTCATAGGTTTTTGAAAAAACCTATGAACGTAGAGCATTTTATACATTTCGTAAAACCAGAAATAGAAAAAGTTCGCAAACGAGAAAAAAGCGTAGACTAGTTTCTCTTTTTATAAAACTCTTCTTTATACTCGGCAAATCTATCTTCTAAAATAGCGGCTCTCACTTCTCTCATAAGGTTTAGATAGTAGTGTAGGTTATGGATGGTAGCTAGTCTAAAGTACGTTATCTCGCGAGCGCGAAAGAGGTGACAGAGATAGGCACGAGAGTAGGTCTGGCACGTGAGACATTGACACTCTGGATCTATGGGTGCTTCGTCCTCTTTAAACTTCGCTCCCTTGATGTTTATACGACCAAAAGAAGTAAATAGAGTTCCATTTCTGGCATTTCGAGTAGGCATAACGCAATCAAACATATCAATACCGCGTTCTATGTTCTCTATAAGATCTTCTGGCGTTCCAACACCCATGAGGTATCTTGGCTTGTCACTTGGCATATATTGAACCGTATGTTCAACCGTATCGTACATTTCGTTGTTGAGTTCACCAACAGAGAGACCACCTATCGCAAAGCCATCATAATCTAAGGCACATAACTCAGTAGCACTTTTGGTACGAAAAGCTCTGTCTGTTCCACCTTGGATAATGGCAAAAATATTTTGATCAGTGCAGATGCCTTTTTCTTGTTGTGAACGGAAGTACTCTATAGACTCCTGAGCCCAAGCGGTCGTTCTCTCTATGCTTACCTTTATACGCTCTTGTGTAGCAGGAAGTGCTACAAGGTCATCTAAAATCATCATGATGTCTGAGCCAAGATTTGTCTGAATGTCTATAACGCCTTTTGGAGTGAAGAAGTGCTTTGAGCCATCGATATGAGAACGAAACTCTATCCCATCGCTCATGGGTTTTGAGATATCTGAGAGTGAAAAAGCTTGAAAACCACCACTGTCGGTTAGAAAACTTTTAGGGTATTTTGTGAAGTTATGAAGCTTGCCCATCTTCGCTACCACTTTGTCCCCCGGTCGAAGATACATATGGTAAGTGTTTGCTAGAATTATCTCTGCTCCAAGAAGGTTTACAACATCCTCAGCATCAAGACTTTTAACACTCCCGATAGTGCCAACGGGCATAAAAACTGGTGTTTTGATGGTTGAGTGTGCTGTCTCGATTGTAGCGGCTCGAGCGTTTTTTGAAGTGGCTTCTAGAGTGAATTTCATAGCTGTTTGGTATCCTAAGGTAGTAAATTATTTCGGCATTATAGCATTTAAGCCCATTTATTGTAGAATATTCAAAAATAATTTGCAAGGTGTAATAATGGCAACAGTAGGAATGAGTGATGTTAAAAAAGGCGTTCGTCTAATCGTAGGTGAAGTACCTTATAAAATAGTTGAGTTTCAACATGTAAAACCTGGGAAAGGTGCGGCGTTTGTGCGTATGAAAATGAAAAGTTACCTAAATGGAAAAGTAGTTGAGAAGACTGTTCATGCTGGTGATAAGTTTGAAGTTCCAGTGATTGAATACAAAACTATGCAGTATCTTTATGATGATGGTGAGATGTATCAGTTCATGGATAACGAGACATACGATCAACTAGGTCTAGAGTACGAGCAGTGTGATGATGCTGCGAAATGGTTCAAAGATGGTATAAATGTTGAAATCATTTTCTTTAAAAACAAAGCTATCTCTGTTCAAGCTCCAGAGTTTATGGAACTAATAGTAACAGAGACTCCTCCAAACTTCAAAGGCGATACTTCAAGTGGAAGTAAAAAACCAGCCACGCTCGAGACTGGTGCTGTTGTTCAAGTTCCTTACCATGTACTAACGGATGATTTGGTAAAAGTGAATACTATAGATGGCGAATTTTTAGGCAAGGTGAAGTAAAATTTATCTCCTCTAAACGTTACAATTGTATTACAAAATTTTACTAAAAAAAACAGAATATTTTAGAGGTTATGAGATATAATTTCAAAATAATTTAATTAGCAACGGAGAGGCTCTTATGGGTTTAAGCAACAAGCAACTACCAACTTTAGGTTTTTTGTACATGGACTATGTACTAAGATTTTTTGACCACTCAAACTTTAAAGGGTGGCCAAACAAGATAGAGACTGTGACTTATCATTGGAAAAACGATAAAGATAGATTTATCAAAGAGGTCAAACGCAAAAAGATTGATGTTTTGATCGGTAACGTTCCTGCTACTGCTTATGAGACTTTTCGTGAGATTGCTCGTGCTCTTCCTCATGTTCGTTTTATCCCGTCTCTTGATACTCAGTTCTCTAACAAATCTAAAGAGAATGTAACAAGATTTGCTTGGAAGTACGACCTTCCTATCCCTAAAACATATATATACTACAAGCATGATAATGCGGATAAATTTCTCAAAAAATGTGAATATCCAAAAATCATCAAAAAATCTTACGGTCCATCAAACTATGGTGGATACTTTGTACATAAAGTAGACTCCTATAAAGAGGCTCGTTCTCTTTTTGATGAGAAGAAGTATCATCCACAATATTTCCAAGATTTTGTGCCTATGGAGGCGGATATTCGTGTCATGCTTATAGGACACAAGCCTGTCTGCGCGTTCTGGCGTCGTGCTCCAGAGGGTGAGTGGCTTACTAATACTTCTCAGGGTGGAAGTATGGACTATATGGATGTTCCTAAAAGTGTTCTTGAATTAGCCGTAAAGGTCTCAAAGGCTGCTAAAGCTGAGTACTGGGCTTGTGATGTTGCGTATGGCAAAGATGGAAAGGTTCGCATACTAGAGTGTGCTACGGCGTTTGCTGCGTTTCCTTATATTAGAGATTGGATTGGTCAGTATCTTATGTGGAGTCTAAGTGAAGGTACTTTTAGAAAGCCTCATATGCCTATGTTTAACTGGGAAGAGCTAGGGAAAATGGATGCTTCTATACTAAGAACCCTAAGACA
>JAYEHI010000321.1:0-4709 GCA_034659455.1 Campylobacterota bacterium
CCACTCTCTATATCAGAGCGTCTAAGCTCCAAGTTCTCAGGGGAGATATGTTTCCATCTCGTATGGAGTCTAGTGGTAACTCCATCTTGAGTTATATGAATAAACTCTTTTTCTAAAGTGACTTTTTTATTTATCTCTTTTTTGATACGAGAGTAGACTGTTCTTTGGAATATCTCGTTTAAATCAAGCATCATTTCTACCTCCTTACCGTTAAAAATCAGCTGGATTAAATCTATACTTGGATGAGAGTAACCTAGTAGCATTTTATACTCTGGATTGAAATGAACTTTTCTTGAGAGGTAGCGCATTTTGGGATGCTTACTCTGTTTAAAGTACTGGTTAAACAGCAGGGAATCCAAGGGTAGTATTTTTACTATAGCTTGCGGTTTTTCTGGTTTTAACCTGTAAAACGGGAAAAAAGAGAGAATCTTTTCTTCAAAAATATCTAATAATGATTTTTGAAATATACTTTCATCTTTTAAGTCAAACTGTGACTGAGTAGATAAGTATTGATTTATCATAGTACAGAACATTCTTCTTTGACAAACTATTTCGTTTACCTTATATGTTTTAGGTAAAACCTCTTTTGTGGTTGATTTGTATTTACTGAAACCTATCTTACGCACTTTAACTCCTTTTATTGATAATAATTATCAGAATGATACATTTAAAAAACTTAATCTACTATTATTTTGATAATCAATATCATATAAATGTTGAAAAACTTGATTAAAATCAATGATAATTAATATCATTACTGATACAATGCTCCTTATGAAATTCATTATAAAAATAATAAAAGATTTTCCAGCATACTTATGGAGTGGGTGGGGAGCGATAGCTTCTATACTACTCTTTATAGCATTTTGGGATATGGGTAATCAAGTTTACGGTGACTTAGTACTTCCCTCACCGTTAGAGACATTTAAAACGCTAACTCTTATGTTAGAAGATGATGGCGTTTGGGTGGAGATAAACACCACTCTTTATCGTGCTGGTGTTGGGTTTGGGCTCTCACTACTTTTTGGAACTATCTTAGGTTTAGTGGCCGGTTTCTTCGCTACGGCTTCTATGATGAGTCGTCCCATAGTCACTATTTTAGTTGGTATGCCTCCTATTGCTTGGATAGTTTTGGCGATGATATGGTTTGGTATGGGTGATGAGACTGTTATCTTTACCATCATTGTTGCATCATTTCCTATCATTTTTGTTGGAGCACTTCAAGGTACTAGAACCTTAGATGGTGAACTAAAGGAGATGGCGGAGAGTTTTAACCTTCCTTGGCACATGAAGTTTATGGATGTCTATTTCCCTCACATATTTTCTTATGTATTTCCTGCTTGGGTAAGTGGTCTTGGTATGAGCTGGAAAATAGTCATCATGGCGGAGCTTCTCGCAACGAGCGATGGTATGGGAGCACTTCTTGCTGTTTCTCGTTCTCAGTTAGATACACCGACGGCGTTAGCACTTGTAAGCATCATGATAGGCTCACTTATGTTCATAGAGTACATCGTCTTAGAGCCTATTAAAAGGGAGGTTGAGTTATGGAGAAGTTAGAGGTAACAAACCTAAATCATCATTTTGGATTTACAGAGATACTTAGAGACATCAACTTTACGCTTAATAAGGGTGAGATTCTCTCTATAGTTGGACCAAGTGGTGGTGGTAAAACAACACTTATGCACCTTTGTGCAGGTTTGCTGGATGTAGAAGAGGGAAGCGTTTTAAACGCTTTTGACTCTTCGGCGTTCGCGTTTCAAGAGGGGCGACTACTCCCTTGGAAAAATGTCATAGACAACATCACTCTAGGTCTTCTTGCAAAGGGTGAGAAAAAGGTAAACGCCATCGAAAAAGCACAAGCCATAGCACTTAAGTTTGGGCTAGAAGAGGGTGACTTTACTAAGTTTCCAAAAGATTTGAGCGGAGGGATGAAACAGAGAGTTAGTTTTGCAAGAGCTTTAGTTACCAAACCCTCTCTTCTTTTTCTTGATGAACCATTTTCTGCTCTGGACATTGGACTCAAAAAAGAGCTGCAGACCATACTCATAGAGATGATAGACAAAAAAGAGATAAGCATACTCTTCATCACCCATGATCTTATGGAAGCCATAAGGCTCAGTGATGAGATACTACTCTTAAAAGCTGATCCTGGGCACATAGTAAAAAGATTCTCTTATGAGTTACCTCAGATTGAGCGCGATGATAAGTATGTGTATGCACAGAGTGCCAAAATCCTGCAAGATGCAGAGATTATAGATACATTTGAACTGGAGCTAAAGTAATGAGTGAACAAATAGTAGAAGAGAAGTTACACGCAACAAACCACTACCTATACTATCCAGATGAAAAAGATATTCCACCATATTTAGCTTATGGATTTCGTCCCGTCTTTTTACTCTTAGCTCCTTATATGGTTCTGAGCATGGTTTTATGGGGGCTTGTTTGGAGTGGCGTTTTAAACATAGCATTTATGAATGATACGCTTACTTGGCATGTTTATGAGATGTTATTTGGAATCTTAACAGCTGGAACATTGGCGTTTCTAACAACAGGGCTTCCAGAACTCTTTCCAGGGATGGTTCCCTTTGTTGGTAAACGCTTAAAGTACATTATGTATCTCTGGATAGCGGGACGAGTAAGTTTTTGGTTTATTGACTATGTTGGCGTTTATGTAGCTGCATTTTTTAACCTTGCAATGCTTGGTTGGATTATATGGTTCGCTAAAGACACAGTACTAGATAAGCTTCAACGCCATGCTTCCATAGGTTACACAGCAGTAGCACTCTTTATCATAGAAGCTTGGTTCTTTGCTGCACAAGCCGGACTTGTTTCAACTTACCCTATGGAGATATTAAAAGTTGCACTAGGTGCAATAGTCATACTGATTCTTCTCGCTCTTCGCCGTGTAAATATGGAAGCTATAAATGAGCTTATGGAAGACAAAGGCATAGATGATGTCTTCTTATCTCGTCCACCCAAAACCAACTTGGCTATCTTCACTGTAATAGTTTTTACTATAGTAGAGTTTTTTTACCCAGAGAACTCAGCTTTAGGTTGGTTAGGTTTAGCAGCTGCTGCAGCGATACTGGGTATCACAAGCGAGTACAAGCTTAAAGATGAGTTCATTTTAAATCAGCCCTATGTTATTTATCTTGGTTCTGTCTATGTGATGCTGTTTTTAGGTTATGCACTCATGGGGTGGGACTTACTTAATCCTGACATATATGCACTCAACCACTTTAGACACTTCATAACAAGTGGTGCTTTAGGACTTGCTTATTTGGTTGTTATGATAATCATTGGATGGATTCACACAGGACGTCACTTAACATCTAACATATACACTCACTCTATGGTAGGACTTATAGTAGTAGCTACTTTTATGAGAGGAAGCATTGCTTTTTTTCCTGAGTATGCAAGTGAGTTGTACCTCTACTCATCTATAGTCTGGTCTATACCATTTATGATATACATCAAAGTCTTTTTTCACTTTTTACTTACTCCTCGTGCGGATGGAATAAAAGGTTAGATAAGCAAACCCTTCAATGGGTGATTTTAAAATCAAAGGAAACAACATGAAAATATATACAAAAATCTTACTACTACTAAGTGTAGTAGTCTCTCTAAACGCGAACGAAGTAAAAAAAGTAGATAAGCTTATTTTGAGTGGTCCAATGGCAAGTGTATCGCATCCACTACTACACATGATAGAAAGAGGTGCTTTAGATGATGTGGCAAATGAAGTTGAGTTTGTTATGTGGAAAAACCCTGATGAACTTCGTGCTCTAACCATAAGAGGACGAGCTGACTACATCGCGATACCTACAAATGTAGCAGCAAACCTGTACAACAAAGGTGTAGATATACAACTCCTAAATGTATCTATATGGGGAATACTAGGAATGATAACAAGAGATAAGGAGAAAAAGACTCTTGCAGACTTTAAAGGTTGTGAGATAGCTATGCCATTTCGTGCTGACATGCCTGACATAGTTTTTGAAGAGATAGTGAAGAAACAGGGGTTAGACCCTAAAAAAGATTTTAAATTAAAGTACTTGGGGTCTCCAATAGACGCTATGCAGATGCTTATAATGAGAAGAGTGGACCATGCGCTTTTGGCGGAACCGGCTATATCCATGGCGTTAAGAAAGACAAACTCTTTTCCTCTAAAGCTCATCGCGCCTGATTTGTACAGAAGCAGTGACTTGCAAAAAGAGTGGGGTGAGGCTTTTCATGTAGAAGGAAAGATTCCTCAAGCTGGTATGGCTTCTATAGGTAAGCATGATGATTATGTCACTAAAAGATTTAACGAAGAGTATGCTGTCTCTTTAGCTTGGTACAAGTCTCATCCTAAAGAGGCTGGCGTTTTAGTTGAGAAGTATATTCCTATGTTGACTCCTGAGGCTATAGCTGATAGTATGGAGTATGTTCAGTTCGATGATGTAAGAGCTTCAGATGCTCAAAAAGATTTGGAGTTTTTCTATGAACTTCTTAAAAGCAACAACCCTAAAAGCATAGGTGGCAAGTTACCTGATGACAAATTCTATTATTAGTTGATATTGGTTATCAATATAATGTTTACTTAAGGAAACTCCTATTATAATACTAATAACGATTATCAATTAAGGAGGTAGCGATGTTTGAGTTAAACAACAAAAGCGACATGACAAAGTTTACTGGTAAAACATGTTAGTTTTATGGTACAAAAA
>JAYEHI010000322.1:0-4658 GCA_034659455.1 Campylobacterota bacterium
ATGGCACTAGATCACTCTAGAGACTTTTTTGCACTGAGTTGGGTCTACTATGCACCAACAGACTTAGCACTAACAAACATGGAAGTTTTTTTCACACGCTGGATTACACACTTTGCAGCACCCACCTTTATGTTTTTAGCTGGTATTGGGCTCTATTTTGCTTCAGCAAGAAGAACCAAAACTGAACTCGCAACACTCGCCATAACACGTGGGTTTTGGCTTATCTTTTTAGAGCTAACAATCGTTGGCTTTTTTTGGTCTTTTAATACGGAGTTTTTAACGACTCCCAAGGTTGCGGTACTCTTTGCTATAGGAGTCTCTATGATATCAGTAGGTCTTCTTATCTACCTTCCAAAGTGGCTCATAGCTTCCATAGCTCTAAGCATGTTGTTAGGGCACAACCTACTTGACTCCCTACAGCCTCAAGAGTTTGGTGAGTATGCATGGGCTTGGATGCTCTTACACTCTCCAGGTAGTTTTTTTATAGGCGATATCGAGGTGCGGGTTGTCTACCCTTTCATACCTTGGATAGGAGTCATGGCACTTGGTTATTTATTTGGTCCTATTACAAAAAAGCCAAGAGTTGAGCGCAAAAAAATCTTTCTTATCACTGGTTTAGTTTTTGTACTCTCTGGTGTTGCTCTGCGCTTTTTAAACATCTATGGTGATCCGGTTCTATGGAATGAAACAGCTTCACTTGAACTTACCATCATGAGTTTTCTTAACGTAACTAAATATCCACCTTCGCTTATCTACCTCTCTCTTCTCATAGGAATAGCTATAGTACTTATGAGTCTACTAGATAGAGAACTCGGTTCCTACTCCAAGCCCTTTGAGAGTATTGGACAGGTTCCCTTTTTCTTCTATGTACTTCACATTCCCCTCCTGCACCTTGGAGGTATACTCTTTGCTCTGTACCACTTTAACGATGCCTCGTGGCTCTTTGGTTCACCCTTGAAAAAATCTCCTGAGGAGTATAGCTACGAGTATGCACTTCTTCCAACCTATATCGCTTGGTTTTTGGCTATTTTAGCACTCTACTATCCAAGCAAGTGGTTTGCATCACTCAAACAAAAACGCAAAGATTGGTGGCTAAGTTACCTATAACACCAAAGATTAAAGTTCTAAGAGTACACTCATTCCTACACGTAGACCCTCTATAGCTTTTGTAGGTCGAAGTTCAACCTTAAAACTTTTCATATCAAACCCTTTACCACTCTCAGTCGCTCTCCACGATGCAAACGAGCCCATAACAGAGATGTGAACAACTCTAAACTCATAAGAGTCATCCCCAAGTGCTGGTACTTTAACTTTAAAAATCTTATCTTTTTTAAATTCTTTAAGATAATCCTCACGAACAGCAAACCTAGCCCAAGAGTCTTGCATATCAACTATAGTTACCACTGGAAAGCCAGTGGGAGCTAACTCTCCAGAGTGAATGAGAACTTGTGATACTTCCCCATTATGAAAAGCATACTGTTTAGACTCTTTAATGTAAACATTGACTTCATCTACCTTTGCTTCATAGACTCTCTCTTGTGCAAGAGCCGCGTCTTTTATCTCTACTCTTGCTCCCTCTTTGGCCATCGACGCCATCTCTTTTGCGGCGTTTGAAGTGTATTTTGCAGCTCTGTACTGAGTATAAACCTCGTCACGTTTTTGCTCTGAGACTACCCCCTCTTTAAAAAGAGCATCTATTCTTTTGTAGGTTGTTAGCATAAGGGTTTCAGCTGCTTTTGCTTTCTCCCACTGATCGTGTGCAGCTTGTATCTCCTGTTTTCGTGCTCCATTATCAGCCTGCTCTTTTTGAGCTCCTGCAGCATCTTTTGCTGCGAGTGCTTGTTTGAGTTTTGCATCGACTTCTGGAGAGGAGAGACTAAAAATAGCATCACCTACGAAGACTCTATCTCCTGCTTTAACAAAAACTTCGCTAATTCGCCCTGGAAGTTTTGAGGAAATACTATAACTCTGTGCATCTATCTCTCCTTGGAGAATAAGCTCTTTAGGTTGATACGCTTCATAAAATGTATATCCAACCCATATAACTAACGCTATAACAAATGTTAAAATAACGGCTAAACTCTTTGAACCTCTCATCACTCTATCTCCTCTGATAGCTTTCTTATCTCAAAAAACATCTCTCTATCTCCACTCAGTACACTCAGTTGGGAAACCTTCTGCACAAAGTTATAAGCGGCGTTTAAACGCTGTGTCTGTGCTCCCATAAGAAACATCTGTGCATCAACCAACTCTACTGAAGTTGAGAGTCCCTCTTTAAACGCCACACTGCGAAGTCTATAGTTTTCGCGTGCTAACTCCAAAGAGGAACTAAGAGAGTTAAACTCCTCTCTATCGGAGATCATCTCTTTATAGGTCTTTTCCACTAAAAGTGCTAAGTTCTCTATGGCTTCAAGTTTGAGATACTTTACTTTATCGTTTAAAAGTCTAGCCGACTGCACCTCTTCGCTTCTATCTTTTCTTTGAAGCAGGTCTATTTTTATCATAACACCTGCAAACCAAGTGGGCAGGGTACTCATAATGGGCGAATCGTCTTTATAAAGGTTATAATTACCAAACGCCGCAAGCTCTGGCATCCATGCAGCCTCTTTTATCTCTACAAGAGAACTGCTTTGTGAAGCTTTTGCATCTAAAACTCTCAAGCCTGCAAAGTTCTCTTGTGTCTCTTTTTTATAGTAACTCTGCGTTTGCATATTTTCATTTACAAAGAGTTTTGAGTTTGGATTAGGAGTCTGTTTTGTCAAAGAGAAAAGTGCAGACTCAGCAATCTCCAGCTTATGTTGTGCCTTGCTTGCATCTATAGCAGCAGCATCTAACTTTACTTTGGCGTTTAGAAGCTCTATCTTGGCTATCTGACCCTGCTCTTTTAACTTTTTTGCATTCTCATAGTGAATAGTTAGCGCTTTTTGTGCCTCTTTGCGAGTTTCATAAAGCGATTTACTCACAACTACACCGTAGTAGTACTTTACAAGTTTTAAAAACTCGGTATCTTTTTTCATCTCTTTGAGAGCTTTCGCCTCATCTACTTGTGCTGCATAAATATCTTGGGCTGCATCTATTTTACCACCTACATAGAGTGGCCAAAGCAGATGTAGGTCTGCTAAAAAGACATCTTGTTTGGAGAGATCAAGCTCATCAGGAACTCTACTTGATGCACCTAGTCCACCTAAAATTTGATTTGCCTTATTACTAAAACCACTGATATCAATATTAACAGGTTCACTCAGATGTGTATAGCTTCCAGTGATGGAAACAGAAGGAAGATACATAGACTCAGCAGAGGATTTTTTTAACTCTGCACGAGTCACATCAGAGTGTGATGCCTTCATACCATCATTCTCATTTTGAGTACTTCTCCATGCCTCTTCTATGCTCATGTCTGCTAAAAGTGAAAAACCAAATAAAGAGAGTAGAATAAGTGCTTTCAAAGAAATTCCTAAATTATGTTTTTGTAATTATATCTTAAATGTTTTTGTATATAAATTCACAAGAGGTTTTGCACTTAAACCATGCGCAACAATGCTAAGAAGTATGGTAAGTGTTATTACTGCAAAGAAAGAGTTGTTCATATCTACCATCTCTATCTTATGGGCAACTGTCATCACATAGAGTATAGAGGCGATACCACGAGGACCAAACCAGCCTATAAAGAGTTTACTACTGAGTGATAGTCCTAAACCGACAAGACTCAATGCAACCGGAATCATCCTAAACGCCGTTAAGCTCAGAAGTGAATAAAAAACTACCTTAACATCCCAAAACTCTATAGTAGCAGGTATAAATGTCAAACCAAATACTAAAAAGCTTATTAAAATAAGTACTTCACCCTCACTCTCTAGGAATCTCTCTTCATGAGTACCTATAAGTCTTGAGAAGTTACCAAAAAAAGCACCTGAAACAAAAGCTGCTATAAAGCCATTACCACCTAAATATTCGGCTATATAATATGTAAGAATAGCTAAAGATACTGGAGAAAGATCTCTATATACATCTTTAATCCAGAGTTTATCAACTGCTTTTGTTAATGTTTTTGCACCAACAAAACCACTAAGACCACCTATAACAAACCCTAAGCTTATCTGCTCAAAGAGATAGAGTACCCAGCCATTATCACTCCCAAACTCTTGATGACTCGATATAAGTAACACAACTGTTATAAGAAGAGGAAAAACTATGCCATCATTAAGACCTGATTCAACATTTATGCTTGTTCTTATATTGTGAGGAACAAGTCTATCTGTCACTACAGCTTTACCCAAAGCTGCATCAGTAGGTGCTAAAATAAGTGCCATAAGAATCAAGTATAAAAAAGGTTCGTTAGGAAAAAAGAGTGTAGCAACATATGTTGAGAAAACTATAGTCAGGGGAAGACCTATGAAAAGGAGTCTTGCAGAGATTTTCCACTCTGTCTTAAACTGCTTTAGACTCAAACCAGAAGAGTCTGTAAAGAGAACGATTATAAGGGCTATCTCTGCTACAACTTTTACCGAATCAGAGCCTAAGGGTATCTCTATAAGAATAAAACTCAACTGCTAAAAAGCAGTAACTTCTCCTAGCTATCCCCGACCCAAGGGTACGGGGTATTACAGTTCTATTTCCAACTGCCCTTGATGAAGTTTTGTGTATTTCTTACCTTGATT
>JAYEHI010000323.1:0-4635 GCA_034659455.1 Campylobacterota bacterium
ATCTAAAACCACTACAAATTGCTCCATTTCCAGTGGTTTTAAAAGATAACCTTCAATGCCAATCTGTATACCTTGTAAAAAATAATCACTTTCATTATGTGCTGAGAGTATCAGTATAGGTACTTCTTGATTAAACTCTTTGATTTTTTGTGCCATCTCCAAGCCGTTTAAGTTTGGCATGTTTATATCTGTAATGATTAGGTCAATGTTATTTGATTTAAATTTTTTTAAGCCATCGTTACCATCAACAGCGATAACAATGTCAGCAAAGAACAGTTTGAGTATAACGAGCATTGACTCTCTCGCTTCTTCATTATCTTCTACATATAAAAGTTTGAGTGAATTTGCACGTTTTCTAAGTTCAGGTATATCATTCATCATTTTTTCCTAACAATATTCTAAAGACGGCACCATTATCGTCATTTGAAACAATTAAGCTTCCTCCGCAATGCTCCTCAATAATTGTCTTTGACATATATAGTCCTAAGCCTGTACCATCTTTTTTAGTTTTGGTTGAAAAGTAAGGATCAAAGATATGTGGTAAAATGTCTTCAGAAATCCCCCCACCGTTATCCGATACCTCTAAGATGAAATTATTGTTTTCCGTATAAGTTTTTATTTTTATGTATGGATCTTTGATTTCATTGTCTCTTAGCACGTCTTCAGCATTTTTTACCAGATTTAATATAACTTGTTTGATTTCATTTGGGTAAGTAAAAAATGTCTCTTCGCATTTTTGTTCTCTAATCGTTCTTATATCGGAATCTTTTATGGAGTCTTCGACAATGTTGAGAACACTGGCAATGAGTTCATCGTAATTAGCTTCTGTTTTTATTTTATTTGGCTTAAAAAAGTTTCTAAAGTCATCAATGGTGGAACTTAAATGTTGAACGTAATTGGATATTTTTTTGGACAACTCTTTAGTCGTCTTTTTGTCAAGGTTGTCAAGATCTGCATTTAATCCTATGGCTATACTTGTTGTACTTATAGCGTTGAGAGGTTGTCTCCACTGGTGAGCAATCATGCTTATCATCTCGCCCATCTGTGCCAAGCGCGACTGCTGAAGCATATGTTGATCTTGAATCCTATTTTTTTCAACTTCTTGGGCTACTCTGTTTTCTAGATTATTATTGAGTTCGTGAACTTTGTTAGTCTCAAGTTCAAGGTTTCTGTTCGACTCTTTGAGTTTTTGAAAAATAGACTCTTTCTCTTTCTCCCTTTTATTGTCTATCACGGAAAACCAGACTATTAGTGCAAAAACTAGGACAAAAAAGAGAATCGCTAGTATAAACATATCACCTAGTGTTTTGAGTTCAAAAGAGATGGTGTTTTGCTCTTCTAGAGAAAATTCGACTGCGATGACGGCTTGCACTACATCATTTATAATAATTGGTTGCAAGTATGTCGCACCTATGTTATCGTCATTTGTATGTTTTACATAAAGATGTTTTTTGTTTTTATAGATGTATTGAATCTCTTTTACGTCTGCACGTTGATGTATATTGAGAAGTCTGTTTTTTTCATCTATTGAGTTGGTGCTATCAGCAAGTATGCTAAAAGAGTCGTTAGTATCTTTATGTATTAGATAGATATATTGATATTTAGTAGTTACAAATAGTTTTAAATCAGACTCTATGTACTCTTTAATAATTTCATCCTCTTGTATGGAAGAGACAAGATCTTTTTGTGTCGCTCTGATTATGTCTTTGGCAAGATTATCGGCTAAACTTTTCACATATCTAAGGTTTGCTTGGCTACTAACGACAAAAATCTTATCTTTTGTACTTTGAAAGTTTAGGTACAAAATTGCAGATATAAGCAATACCCCTACGGCTAGTGTATAAAAAACATAAGAAGCTTTTATTTTTGATGGTTTGCGTTTCGTGTTCATATTTATTTACCCTTAAAACTTAGCAGATAATCGGAGATAATAGTAAGCACCGCTATAACCAAAAGGAGAGTATCTTGAGTATGGTTTAATTCCATTGGCACCATAATAGTCGCCATCAAGTCCATCCCACTTATTTGGAATAGCATCAAAAATGTTGATGCCGCCTATGGAGGCTTTAAAACTTTTGCTTATGTTGTATGAAATATCCAAGTCTGTCGTCCATTCGGGATCAAATTTATAACTCATGCCATCTATCGCCTGCTTGTAGGCACCGTATCTAGTTATATTAAGAGCTGTATTGATTTTTTTGTATTTATAGTTGGTTAAAAATCTTAGCGATGCTTTTGGTTGCCCATCTTCAAGCATCGTTTTAGTTGTGCACTCTTGAGTTGACACGCTATCGTTTAATTTATTTTCATTGTAATGAAACCAAACTCCAAAGTCGATTTTGGAACTACTAGAGAGGTTGTTTGAATTGTTCAGTTTAACATCAACTCCTTGAATATCCATGTTAGCCACATTGGCAAAGTATCTAGCCTTAGTGATTCCATATTTTGCAAAAACGGCTTGCTGTTGTATTGTTGTGGCACTTAACTCGGGAGTCATCATGATTTTGTCGTTGACACGTATATAAAAATAATCAACAGTAAAAGAGGTGTTTTTATTTGGCTGATAGACACTTCCAATAGTTAAATGTTGAGATCTCTCAGACTTTAAACCTCTAGCTCCAAGAGATTGAGAAACTTCATGCTCTGTTCTAAATGTTCCTTGAGTAGAGAGGTTATTGTCATCGGCGACATAAGACGATGTTTGAGAATAGTTTGATTGAGAGAGAGCGCGGTGCTGCCAGAGACTCTAAGCATAAGCTCTGGAGTAATGTCGTAAGCGAGAGCCATCTTTCCATTCGTGCTCTCTCCAAAATCAGAATACTCTTCATATCTTAAGGCGACTTCGAACATAAACTTATCAGTAAAGTCATATATGCTATCAAAATAGAGGGCATAACTAGATCTAAAAGCGTTTACTTCGTTGTCGGCAGTATATCCAGCAAACCCTTGGGAGCCAGATGCACCTGAGTGAGAGGCTTCATCTCCGGCTTTTATGGAGTAGTTTTCATATCTGTACTCTAGTCCACCAGCTACCTTGAATATATCGTCGCTTTTTTTAAAGTCCAACATTGTGGTGTTTTGGAAAAACTTTAGGCTTCCATTGTAAAAAGAGGTTGGAGAAACGGCGCCAAGATCATAATTCATACTGTTGTTTACATAGTAGTCTATCTTATGTTGACCCGTAACGTTACTGAGTTCCCATGTTGTTTTATCTGTGAACTCTCCCTTTATTCCAAATGCTGTAGAGTAGTCGAAGATGTTGGTTTTTATAATCGGTAAAAAGCCATTTTTGTATATGGGATTAGAATCGTTAGTATCTCTAAAAAACGCGTTTGAATCCGTTTTTCTATAGTTAAGTGAAATTTGGGAGTATAAATTAACGTCACCATCTTGAGGTATCTCAGTATAGAGTACACCTTTATAGCTTGTAGAGTCAGGAATCCCAACGTGCGTTGTGACTCGGGGAGGAGAGACTCTGTTGTCTTTGCCAGCTCTTTGGGTCTGCTCTTGGTCTTTAACGTCTAAAGTAATGTTTACAAAACCGTCATACTCTAAAGGAATACTTATAAATGCATCAGCTTGAAGTTGTGTTCCATCTCCCTTGAGTCTCTGTCCCGAATGAATACTAATGCTATTTTTACGACCCATTCCTTTTAAGATGATATTAATGACTCCGGATATGGCATCGGAACCATATTGAGCGGCGGCTCCATCTCGTAGTATCTCGACTCTCTGTATGGATTTGAGCGCAATGGTATCTAAGTCTGCATGGCTTGAACCACGACCAATGGTTCCATTTACATGTAGAAGAGAGGAAGAATGAAGTCTTTTTCCATTGACTAAAACAAGGATTTGGTCAGGACTCATGCCTCTAAGAGTATAAGCTCTTACATGATCACTACCATCGGAGATGGATGTCTCTGGTGCGTTGAATCCAGCAACGAAATATCTTAAAACATCAATAAGCGACGTCAAGCCCGAATGTTCAATCTGTTCGCTAGTAATAACATCGATGGGAGCGTTTGATTTAAGGTGATTTCGAGCGCCATCTCGTGACCCAATGTCCGCTTTGATTTCACTTTCCATGGAGAGAATATCTTCAAGACTCTCTTCAAATATATCCTCTTTAGCATGTAAAGAGCTTGATAGCAAAATGGAACTTAGAATTATGTTTTTCATATTTACTATCTTCATTACTGTTTTCCGCCTTTGACTATGTCTGATATTCTTAGAAGCATAGGTTTTATTTTTATGCCTTCTTTAGTAGCTTGTTGTGTATTGATTTTGAGTTTTAGTTTTTGTGAAACAAAATAGAGCTGTATCATTCCGCCTCTCTGAGCAAATCCTCGAGTACTGCTTATCGTTAAAATATTTCTGTTTTTTGATTTGTCAAGCGCACTTGAAAGCGTTTTGGAATTGACTTGAGGAATGTAGAAAATGTTTGTTTCTTTAAGATCTTGTATATCGTTGATATAGACAATCTTAACGGGTTTAGAGTTGATTTTTTTGCCATTGTAAACGGCATTAAAAAGATTTTCAAAGGGGTTGTTTAGTACGGTAATTACGAAGCTTTTACTAGAATCGTCTTCAAAGGAGACATACTTTGCAAGTTTACCAACGATAGCTACTTTTAAT
>JAYEHI010000324.1:0-4596 GCA_034659455.1 Campylobacterota bacterium
AAGAACCTGAAATCGAGATTGAGACTGAAACTCCTTCTGAAGAAACTATCCAAGAACCTGAACTCTTGATAGAAGAAGAACTCGAAATTGAGCCAGAAGCATCAGAAGCACTAGAGATTCTAGAGACTACAGAAGAAGTTGAACCTCAAACAGAGATTGAGACTCCCCAAGCAGTTGAAGTACCTGAAACTATAGAAGAGCCTGAGCTCTTGATAGAAGAGGAGATATCCTTACCAGAGTATTCATCAGATATTTTACTCGCTAAAAAAAGTAAATTTGAAGCAAAAATTTTCACTAAAGTTCTTGATACTTTAGGTTATAATTATCAAATTGCAAATGGAGTTGAAGAGCTAGAGGAGAAAATATCTAAAGAGAGCTATAAGCTTGTTATTTTAGATAAAGAGTCTAAAGGTCTAAACCTTGAGAGTTTTTCAGAGCAACTTAAAGCTTCAAATCTCTCTAATGGCTTAGACTCTAAACTACTTTTGATAACCGAATCTTCTGCACCTGAAGATGCGAATGATGCTATCTATACTGATGAGACTATCAAAAACATTGTAAACAGAGACCTTTTACGTTTAGTAATTGAAAAACTTATATAAGGAAAATAACAGATGATAAAAAATGACTTAATAGTTTTAGCGGTTGATGATGATATGATAAATCTTAAACTACTAAAATCTATGTTGACTAAGAGCGGAAAAGTAAAAGAAGTAATAGAAGCTAAAAATGGCTCGGATGCTATTGGTCATCTCAAAAGTCGCGATGACATTGATCTAATCTTACTCGATATCATCATGCCGATAATGGGCGGGATAGATATGCTTAAAGTTGTACGTGCGGATGATAACCTTAAACAGTTACCTATCATAGTGCTAACAACAGATGAGACTAAAAAAGTCGAAGCACTAGAGTGTGGAGCAAATGGCTTTTTGATGAAACCTATTCGTAATGAAGACCTTATAAAAAAAATAGCGACTGTTATAGTTTAAAAAATCACTTCAAACAAGTTCTATACAAGAACTTGTTTTAAAACTTCCTCGACTCTTTTTACCCCTATAATTTTTAGAGCATCTTGAACCTCTTGAGGTATATCCTCTAAATCGCGTTCGTAATTTTTTGCAGGAATTAAAACCTTAGTCATACCGGCCTTATGAGCCGCTATAAGCTTCTCTTTGAGACCACCAATAGGCAGTACATCACCACTGAGTGAAACCTCACCGGTCATCGCTATTTCAGAACGGATTTTTTTACTGCTGAGTATGGACGATATAACGCTAACCATAGCTATTCCCGCACTTGGACCATCTTTTGGTGTTGCTCCATCTGGAACATGTATATGAAGGTCAAAGCGTTTATAAACCTCGCTAGCGTCAAGTACTATACCATCCTCTTTTTCTTTAAAGCCCATTGGAATATCTTTAATGTTTATTTCTAGTTTTTTTGTGTCAATTAGAGTCTTTACAACACTCATAGCGATTCTGGCTGACTCTTTCATAACCTCGCCTAAACTACCAGTGAGCTGCATACCACCCTTGCCTTTTATACGAATACTCTCAATTTTGAGCACATCACCGCCTACAGCAGTCCAAGCGAGACCGTTTACAACACCAACTACTGGAATCTTATCTGTTTTTTCAATTTCAAATACGCTCTTATCAAAAAACTCTTTTAAGTTTTTGAGTGATATTGACACCTTAGAAGTATCACTATTTTGAAGAATCTCTTTAGCCACCTTTCGACTCATATCTGCGATGCGACGACGTAGATTACGAACTCCGGCCTCACGAGTATAGCTATGAATAAGCTCTTTTAGTGCTGGTTTAGAGATGCTTAGTTCAGACTTTTTAAGTCCGTGCTTTTTCAGCTCTTGAGGAATAAGATAGCGAGACGCTATTTCAAATTTCTCTTGAGGAGTGTACGAACTCACACTTATAAACTCCATTCGATCCCTCAATGGTGCAGGAATTCGCCCAACATCATTTGCAGTAGCGATAAATATCACATTACTCAAGTCGAGGTTGAAGTTTAAGTAGTAGTCTCTAAACTCACTATTTTGCTCGGGATCAAGTATCTCAAGCAGTGCAGCCGTTGGATCCCCACGCCCTGAACGAGAGACTTTATCTATCTCATCTAAAACTATTACAGGATTCATCTTCTTAGCGTCTATAATACCTTGTGTTATGCGTCCTGGCATAGCTCCGACATAGGTACGACGATGACCACGAAGCTCGTTGACATCCTCAAGTCCACCAAGTGCTATACGAACTAGAGGACGCTTGAGAGCCGTAGCTATAGAGTTTGCAAGTGAAGTCTTTCCGACACCTGGAGGTCCCGAAAAACAGAGAATCGCCCCTGCACTTTTTTTAGTAGGCACACCACGAAGCTCTAAGAGCTCCTTAACCGCGAAGTACTCAACTATACGTTTTTTAGGCTTCTCTAAAGAGAAATGATCTTTATCTAGTTGCTTTTCAACATTAGCTATCTCAAGAGCTTTTGTTGAAGTTGCACCATAAGGAATATCAAGCACCCAGTCAAGATAAGTCTGAGTCATCGAAGCATCAGAAGAGTCAGGATGCATACGTGAGTAGCGTTCTAGCTGCTTATTTATCTCTTTGTAAGCATCATTATCCATCTTGCTTTTTTTAGCTTCGAGTTTTTTTCTATACTCTTCGATCTCTTCATCTCTCGAGGTATCAGTTCCCAACTCTTTTTGAATCTGCTTAAGTTGCTCTTTTAAAAAGTACTCTTTGTTCACTTTTTCAATATGAGTATGAACCTTCGTTCGTATCTCTTTTTGAAGCTTATTAGCTTCTATCTCGTCTATAAGATAGTCTATAAGAGTTAGAAATCTTTTCTCAGTATCTAGCTCTACGAACAAGCTATAAGCCTGCTCTTTTTTAAGCTTAACCGTAGAACATATCAAATCAATTATGCGATTGTGATCGTGGTTTTCTTCTATGGTCTTAAGCAGGTCAGGTGGGAAGTAGTTACTTACACTTGAAAGTGTTCTAACTTTTTCACGAACTACTTCTAAGATGGCATCTATTTTCAAATTGTTTACTTCAGTCGCATTTATCACATCGACATGAGCTATTAGTGGATCTGTTGATACTTCATTTATGCTTTTTGCACGTGCTAAACCTTGAAAAAGAACCTTTACTCTACCATCTGGAAGGGCGACTTTTCTCATGATAGAGCCCACAACTCCAGCATCATAGAGTGAGTCATAATCTCTCTCACCCTCTTTAGATGGCTTCGTAGTGCATACTATAACTAAAGTGTTTTCTTCTATGGCTTTTGTCGCCGCACTAATGTTTTTCTCATCACTTAAAAAAAGTGGACTTATCATAAAAGGGTATAAAAAAAGTTCATCTTCCGCGATAACTGGTATATCAGCTGGAAACTCTCCATAATTACTAAGTTTCATATTGTTATATTCCTTGCATCATTTTATTTGATTTATTATTATCTGAACTCTCAGACTTATCTATATCTTCTTCCACTACAGAGTTACGCGATACTACACTACGAGTGTCAGGTACCAA
Source organism: Campylobacterota bacterium (assembly GCA_034659455.1). Lineage (GTDB taxonomy): Bacteria > Campylobacterota > Campylobacteria > Campylobacterales > Sulfurimonadaceae > Sulfurimonas. Next base: position 3,549 of record JAYEHI010000324.1, read on the forward strand.
AAAGCCATACCAACTAGCCGTTCCATCTCCCTCGAACCACTCTCTATACCAAGGAGTGTTTGCTCGGTCTATCTCATTCCATACTATCCAAGGTTGTGGTTTTATAGCTCTGTAGTATGCCGCACTTTTTGGTTTGTCTATACGCTCATAGAGATTAGCTATGGTCTCGTTAAGAGCCGCCTCAGCCATATAAAGGTTCGTAACCATAGTCCCAACTACACTATAGTACATCGAGTTAGGATAGCGGCGTTTAAATTTTTCTGCTTCATTTATCGCTTCGTTTATCAGTACTTGGTCACGTCTTGGATTTGGAAGTGCCATATACTTTGCCTTTATCTTCAAAAACTCTGCAAACTCTTTTTCATTTGAGTTTGCATAGCGTTTCACATACTCATCTAAGAAGTGTTCTGTTAAAAGGTACTCTTCATAGTACATGTGAGCTATTGCAAGTATCATTGTAGCCTCGGGTAAAAGAGGAGAGCCTATGTGTTCACCTTGAAGTGAAGAGTAGTAGTTATCTGCCTTGTCGATGTTACCTTCAGATATAGACTCAATGATCTTCGTATACCAGTAAACAGCTGGTTTATTGTACTCTTCGACATCTTTTGCGCAAGACGTAAAAAGGAGTGTAAAGAGTGTAGCCACCAGTAGTGGTTTAGTCCATAGTTTCATTAAATTGTTTTTCCTAATTATTTATTAACTTCTTATTTTATCCAAAAGAGTTATAGTTATCTTTAAAGTAGGCACAAATCATGCTTTGATAATCTCTACATAAGATACAAAGGCATAAATATGACATTTGACATAGTACACCCACTTTTAGGATTTGAAGATATTAAAGCAGTTGAGCTTCATAAGATAGACGATATTTTCATGAAAATGCAATCTTCAACAGATGAGCATATCTCCTTCACAATGATTAACCCTTTTGTCTTAAGAGAGTACGACTTTGAAGTTCCAGACCAAACAAAAGAGCTCCTTAGTATAGATGAAAATGCAAACCTGCTTATACTAAACATAGTCCTCATCCAAACGCCAATAGAGGACT
>JAYEHI010000325.1:0-4562 GCA_034659455.1 Campylobacterota bacterium
GATTATGAGGACAGGACACATAGCTATGATGAAGTCGATTTGAATGTAGATATACATCTAAGAAAGTATTTAAGCTCTAATATAGAAGGAGCTTATCTTGGAGTCTTCGGTCGTTATACATACTTAGAGGGCAAACTAAAAGATGATTATAGATTAGCAAATGTTCATAAATTTGGAATAGGTGGTGAATTTGGTTTTAGAATTATGAGAATTGGTGGTTCAAGACTCTATTGGGGAATGAGTTTTGGAGTTGGTAAATACTTTGGGGGAAACAATGGTGTTTTTGAGCATAATTATCCTGCTATGTTTATGGATGATAGGGTCTACTTCATAGATATTGAAGTACTAAAATTAGGTTATGAGTTTTAAATGATGAAAATTACACACGTATTAATAACATTTGCACTTTTTCTTACAGGTTGCATTGAGTATAAAGATGATCCAATATGTAGTGAGTACAACTATGTTACACTCAAAGAGGTACGAGCTTCAGTGAAAGTAAAGGCCCCAAGAGAGATTCAAAATGCTGGAAAAATATATCTTTATGAGAACTTAGTGCTTGTAAATGAGCCAAACAAAGGTGTTCACCTAATAGACAATCAAGATAAGCACAATCCTATCTCCGTGGCATTTATAGAGATACCAGGTAACATAGACATAGCCGTAAAAAATGGATATTTGTATGTTGATAGTTTTGTAGATTTGCTTGTTATTGACATTAATGACTTAAGTAATATACATGAGATAAGCAGAGAAGAGGATATTTTTACATATGATAGGTATCAAGCTCTATCTGAGGATAGCTTTAATATTGAGTATGAGTGCGATTATGGTGATGAAAAAGGATTTGTCATAGGAGTTGAAAAATGAAAATATATTTAGTATCTTTTTTGATTGGACTTTTTTTGATTGGATGTGGTGGCGAGAGTACAGGAAGCTCTGATTCAGCAACTAGTGGCATTTCTGGTTCAATGGCAAGGTTTAGTATAGTAGGAGATAATCTTTATAGTGTAACTGGAGAAGTGATGAATGTTTTTGACATATCAGATGCGTCAAACCCTCAAAGAGTCTCACGAACACTACTTGATTTTGATGTTGAGACTATTTTTTCGTATAAATCATATCTCTATTTGGGAGCAGCTTCTGGTGTCTATATATATGATATAAACATCACTACCCAACCAACAAAAATTGCTGATTTTACTCATGCCCAAAGTTGTGATCCCGTTGTAGTGGTTGATGATATAGCATACGTCACACTCAATACAAGTAGCTCTTGTTTTAGAACAACAACAGGTCAGAGTCGTTTAGAGATAGTGAACGTCAAAGACCCAAAAAATCCAACATTAATAAGAGCTATTGATATGTGGGCACCAACGGGCTTGGCTCTTAGTGATAATAAACTATTTATATGCGATGGGAGTGATGGACTTAAAGTTTTTGATGTAAACAAAAGTGAAGAGAACACTACGGTAGATGTAAGGATAAGTTCATTGGAGACAAAGCAAAATATAAATTGTTACGATTTGATTGCGAATGATAATACACTGTATGTGTCGAATAGGAATGAAATTAATCAGTTTGATTATGCAGTAAATCCTATGTCGAACTATGGGACTATAAAATAGATGAAAATACTAATAACAGGAGCGAGTAGTGGTATAGGTGCAGAACTCGCTCGACAATACGCGACTAAAGAGAATGAGCTTACTCTTTTGGCTCGTCGTGAAGAGAAACTATATGAACTTCGCAAAGAACTTTATGAAAAAGTAAAGAGTATAGAAGTCATTGTTGCAGATGTTGCAGAGTTTGAGGAGTTACAGAGGAAAATAGCGAAAATAGACTCTTTGGATATGGTGATACTCAATGCGGGCATCTCTCTTGGGCATAAGGGGAGAGGTGTGCCTCCACTCGCTGACTTTAAAAGACTTTATGATGTGAATGTCGTTTCAAACCATGCGATACTTGAAGTTTTAATTCCTCTATTTCAAAAGCAAAAGAGCGGAAAAATCGTCTTTATATCTTCACTCGCTTCTCTATTTTCTATGCCGAGTTCTAAAATATACTCTTCGTCAAAAAGAGCTTTAAATGCTTATGCAGAGGGTATAAGATACAAGTACAATAGAGAGGGTATAAAGGTTATAAATATTCTTCCAGGATTTATAAAGAGCGAACTTACCGATAAAAATGAGTTTAATATGCCTTTTTTGCTCGGTACTAAAGAGGGTGTTGCACGAATCAAAACAGCAATAGACAGAGATAAATATTTTTATGCATTTCCTTTTAGATTTTATGTAATAATTAAACTTTTAAACCTACTTCCAAACTTTTTAAGAGAGAAAATTGTAAACTCTATTAATTAAAAGTCTAGGGCAAAATGATGGAAAATATAGTAACTATTGATAGTGTCTGTGCATATTGTGGTGTTGGTTGTGATATCGCTGCACATGTCGATACAAAAGAGAACAAGATTAAAAAGATCTTTGCACACCCTGATGGGGCTACATCAGAGGGAAAACTCTGTGTAAAAGGTACACACGGTTTTGATTTTGTTGATGCAAAAGAGAGAATAGGGGCTCCAAGAATTCGTAAAAGCTTTTTAGAGAAAAACCCTGAGATTAAAGAGGCGATAGCTAGCACTTTAACGGAGCTCGACGACACTTGGTACGAGACGGACCTAGACGCGGCTACAACAGCGGGCGCTATGAAACTTAAAGACATCCAAGCAAACCATGGAAGAAAATCGGTATGTTCTCTTGGAGGTGCTAGAAGTTCATGTGAGTCTGCATACTACTTCCAAAAATTCACTCGTCACACGCTAAACTCTCCTCATGTCGATAACTGTGCTAGAGTTTGTCACTCTCCATCACTCAAGGGTATGCGTTTAACTATCGGTGAGGGCGCGGCTTCAAATCCATTTGATGATATCTATAAGACTGAGTTTATGATAGTTATGGGTTCAAACACAACTGAAGCTCATCCTATCGTTGGAAACCGTATGATCAAAGCGGCTCAAAACGGTACAGGTATTGCGGCGTTTGATGTTCGTGAGATAGGACTACATAAGTTTTCTAAGTACAAGGTAGTTACTCCGCATGAGTCAAACCTACTTGTGTTAAATATGATAGCTTATACTATCATCACTGAAGAGCTATACCACAAAGACTTTATTAAAAACAGAACAAAAAACTGGGAGCACTTTAAAGAGAACATCCTAAAGGACCCATATGCAAATCCTGAGTTTTTCCGTGAAGTAGAGGGCTATGAGTACTTAGCTGATATGCTTCCTGAGATTGCTCGTGAGTATGCAAGTAAAAAGTCACTTATCCTTTGGGGACTTGGAATCACAGAACATGTTGATGGCTCTTATGCTGTTATGGCTATCGTTCACTTAGCTCTTATGACTGGAAACATCGGTAAAGATGGTGCAGGAGTTATGCCACTTCGTGGACAGACAAACGTTCAAGGCGCTTGTGATATGGGAATGCTTCCTTACTATGCACCTGATTATTCAGCTCCAAAAGAGGTTGGTCTTATGACGCCTCAGTTGGTTGATGGAATGCTTGAGGGAACTATAAAAGGCGTGCTTAACATCGGCGAAGATTTAACGCATATTCATCCAAACATTAACAAACTTACAAAGGCGTTTGACAACCTAGAGCTTATCTTCGTTCAAGAACTATTTATGACTGATATCGCAGAGCGTGCGGATATCGTAGTAGGTGTCAAATCTGCTTATGAAAAAACTGGTATCTATATAAACGCCATGAGAAAAGTACATCTCTCAACGCCACTTGTAAAATCAGATCTGCCTGATGACTGGGAAGTTATTAAACTTCTTGATGAGAAGATGGGCGGGGGTTACGACTTTAACACCTCTGAAGACATCTGGGAAGACGTTCGTAAAACTGCTACAAATAGATTTACAGGTGCTTCATATAAAGTACTTCGTGACAATGAAAAAGCGGGAATCTCTTGGCCAATCTCCCAAGAGGGAGTCGGTACTCCAGTACTTCATAGAGAAGACTTTAGAACAAAAGATGGCATCGGCGCGTTTAGATACCATGGCTATAAACTCTCAGGAATGATAGAGGAGAGTATAAATGGAAAAGTTGAAGGCTACCACCTAACAACGGGTAGAATCATGGCTCACTACAACAACTCCGCTCAGACTAAGTACACTGAGAAGTTGATGAAACGCCATAAAGAGGATATTTTACTTGTGCATGAAGATGATGCAGCAGACTTCACGAGTGAAAAGGTTATCTTAAAAACTGAGTATGGTCAAACAAATCCACTCAGAGTAAAGTTCACAAACAAAGTGCGTCCAAAAACGCTCTACACGACGTTTCACCATGCAGATTCTCACCTAAACTTCATCTTTGGTGATAAGAGTGATGAGCTGATTATGACAGCTGCATTTAAATCGCTTCAGGTTGAGGTTATCTGCGCATAAGATGAGTAGAGCCAAAGGAAATCTAGCAGAAGATAAGGCTGTTTTATTTCTAGAGGAGAGAGGTTTTCTTATAGTTGAGAGAAACTTCTACTCTCGTTTTGGCGAA
>JAYEHI010000326.1:0-4553 GCA_034659455.1 Campylobacterota bacterium
AATTCGTTTGGTTTTGGTGGAACTAACGGTGTTCTAATCTTCAAAAAAATCTAAAGTAAGGATTTCATTTGGCTACATATTTAGATTTTGAACATAAAATAAAATTTATTCAAGAGGATATTATCTCTGCTCAGGTTCGTCACGACCATACTGCGGTAGAGGGACATAAAAAAACTCTCAACAAGGAAGTAGAAAAGGTTTATAAAAATCTTTCTGATTTTCAAAAACTGCAACTAGCTCGTCACATAGATAGACCTTATGCACTTGATTATATCAATATGATGATGCATGATAAGTATGAAATTCACGGAGATAGACATTTTCGTGATGATGCTGCGATTTTATGTTATATGGGGTATATCAATGATGAAAAAGTCATGGTTATTGGTGAGCAAAAAGGTAGAGGCACTAAAAACAAGTTAAAACGTAACTTTGGAATGCCTCATCCAGAGGGCTACCGAAAAGCATTGAGAGCTGCAAAACTGGCTGAAAAGTTTGGTATTCCCGTGCTTATGTTAGTAGATACTCCGGGTGCATATCCAGGGCTTGGTGCGGAAGAGAGAAATCAATCTGAAGCGATTGCACGAAACCTCTTGGAGTTAGCGGAGCTTAAAACACCAACTGTATCAATTGTTATAGGTGAGGGCGGATCTGGTGGAGCCTTAGCCATAGGCGTCGCGGATAAGTTCGCGATGATGAGATATTCGGTATTTTCTGTTATTTCACCTGAGGGCTGTTCTGCAATTCTTTGGAATGATCCTAAGAAAGCGGAAGCCGCAACAAATGCTATGAAAATCACGAGTGGGGATCTTAAAGAACTAGACCTTATCGATGATATTGTAGATGAACCACTTATAGGTGCTCATCGTGAAAAAGAAATGGCTGCAAGTGCTATTAAAGATTACTTTTTAACTCAGCTTGAAGAACTTCGTGGCATGAGCGAAGAGGATAGAATGGAAGCTAGATATGCAAAACTTACTAAGCCTGGTGCTTTTAAGGAGTAGTTTTTAACTCCTCTTTATCTTTTAGAAATGGATCAAACTTAGGTCTTTTAAGCCTAGGTGCCTCTTTAGAAAACTTTATCAAGTCCTCAATATTATTTAAACTCTCCCTACATTGTTTCATAGAAAGAAGAAAGAGCTCATAGGTTGTCATGACGTCGCTCATAGCTCTGTGATGCGAAGGGTTGGCATTGAGCGAAAAGGTGTCATTTAAGTATGAAAGCGCATACCTAAAAGAGATAATGGTTCTCTCCGCTAAAGCGAGAGAACACAGAGGTCTATTGAGTAGAGACTCAAGACCAACTTTTTGCATGCTCGCTGATATAAAGTTATAGTCAAATTTAACATCATGGGCTACAAACACGGCATTGCCTAAAAAGAGTTTAAACTCTAGCATAACGGTTTTTAGGTCTGGTGCATCTGCCGTATCGCTTACGGATATTCCAGTGAGTTCACTAATAACCGGGTTTATCTCTTTTGTATGCACTAAAGACTCGTAGGAGTCAATGATTTTTCCATTTTTAACTTTAACGCCAGCAATTTCTATAATTTGATGTTTCTCTATTTTTGAACCATTTGTCTCTATGTCGACTATGCAAAATTCTGCATCTTCTAGTTTAATATACTTAGTGTCAAAAAAGAAATACCCTTGTCGCTTAATGATGTTTACACCTTGAGCACGAGAGAGCTCTAAAAACATATCTATACTCTCATCTATTTGAGATTTAAGCACTTCTAATGGAAGGCCTCTAGTAGCTAAACGCGAGACGCTTTTAGCATCTAAAGGAAACTCTTTATTGAGCATTTTGGATAAAATCTTTGACTTTTTTTGGATCTTTTACGCCGTGACTTATCTCAACGCCACTACTGACATCAAAAGCGTAAAACCCGTACTCTTTAAGCTCCACTATATTGGTAGAATTGAGTCCACCAGCTAAAATAATTTTAGAGCAGTCTACATCCTTAAACCACTCTATAGCAATCCGTTTACCTGCACCGCCGTAAGTTTCACAGTAGGCATCTATAAGTTTGTATTCGTCTTTATACTTTTGCACGTCTTGCTTAGATTGTGCGCGAATGACTTTAATGTGTGGTGTCGTAAGCTCTCTATAGAGTTCGTCTGTAGCCTCGAAGTGTATCTGTGCAAGTGTTGCACCGCTCTCTTGGCATATTGAGTCTATTGTGGAAGCATTTTCGTTGACAAAAAGAGCTACTTTTTCGACAAAGGGAGGAAGCTCTTTTATGATATCTTTAGCTTGAGAAGGTGTTATATAGCGGGGTGACTTCTCGTAAAAAACAAAGCCTAGAGCATCTGCTCCTGACTCTATAGCTATTAAGGCATCATCTAGTGAGGTAATACCACATATCTTTGTGCGCATTAAATCTGAAGACTCTCTATAGCGGTTTTTCTGTTTTCATGCTTAAATACATAACTACCTGCGACAACAACATCTACTCCTGCGTCTTTTAAGGATTGAATGTTTTTATCACTAACACCACCATCAACTTCTATGAGACACTCAGGATTGAGTCTGTTTCTCATCTCATTGAGTCTTGTCGCTTTTGGAAGAACACTGTCTATGAAGCTCTGTCCACCAAAACCGGGATTAACACTCATAAGTAGAACCATATCTAAGTCTTTTAGCAAAAATTCAACAGATTCAGGTGGAGTGTGAGGATTTAAAACAATAGCTGGTTTTATACCAAGAGAACGAATCTTTTGTATTAGACGGTGAGGGTGTTTCTCTTCTTCAATATGAAAGGATATATATTCAGGTTTTAGTGGTGCAAAGAGTTCAACAAAAAATGTGTTGTTCTCTACCATAAGGTGTATATCTAAAGGCTTTGTAGCGGCTGAAGCGATAGCTGATACAACTACAGGTCCTATAGTCAAGTTTGGTACAAAATGCCCATCCATAACATCGACGTGCACAAAATCGCATCCAGAGTTACAAATCTCTTCCACGTCGCGCTGTAAATTTCCAAAATCTGCTGAAAGTACACTTGGAGCTACTTTAATCATTATAGAGCCTTTTTATATTTTTGAAAGTATAAACTAAACTAGCTTTTATCTTGTTAAGAAGAAAAGAAACTTATCATTGTTAAAAGTAAGATCAACTTGAACGCCTTTTTTGTCTTGGACAATCTCTAAAAGCGAGTCGATGTTTGGGTACGTTCGAGGTAATGTTATGTTTACACTAATATGCTCGTCAAGAAGAAGAGTTTTTACCTTTCCTCCCACAATATTAACAAGTTCTGCAAGAGTGTCTAATACCATTTCCATATCGTCAGTAGTTTCACCTATGAGAAGTTCACAAGATTTTTTCGCTATTTCAACTGGAAAAACTAGAATCACCATTCCGTCCATATCCCCATAAAAACCGATAGAGCTCGCAATCATTCCATCCGTTTTCGTAAACTCGATTTTATCTATCTTTGCCGCTTCTTTAACCGCTTTTGAGTTGGTCATCATCTCTATAGTTCCGACAGTTGCATCTATAAAATTTGGCAGCTCTGTAACTATCACTTTGTTAATGGCACGTTTTTGTGCGATGTTTGCGGCACTACTCGCACCGAGCTCTTTTAGGAGTTCTTTATCTTGTAAGATGTCATCCATTTGGTTGAAGAACATAATTCCAGAATCTTCAAGAGTCTCTTTAAAACTTTTTGGTGTTTTATCAAAACTCATCCCTACAAAACATATAGTTGCATTGTACTCAGCTCCCGCACTTGAGAGTTTTGAAAAAAAGTTCAGAGCATGAACATTCATACTGATTACTTTGTAGGTGTCAAATATAAAGAGTCGAAAGCCGACATTAAGAGAGTTGTTGTGATACTCTATGTTAAAAGTATTGCCAATATCAGCATCTAAGAAGGAAGAGACTGTGTAGATTATGGCATTTCCGGTAACCCGGGCGGCAACTTTTTGTCCCATTTGCCCTAAAAAAGTTTCCGTGATGATGATGTCATATGCATTTTCAGCTTTAGTTTTCTCCTCAAACTCCTCTTTGCTTGTTGCAATTATTGGATTATGACCATTATCATGTAGCTCTATTGCCATAGCGGCACGTTGTGATTTATCTTCGCTATAAAGAAGAATATTTTTATTTTGGTTTTTGTAACTACTTGAAAAGAGCATAGCAATTTCATGTGTTTTAAAAAGTGAAAAGTTTAAATCATCTTTGTAGAAACGAATAATTGCTTCATACTTTTTAGTATCATAGTCACAAAAACCTACTGTTGACTGGTTAGCGGCACGAACTTTTTGAAACATCTTTACAAAAGCATCAAGACCATTGCGATTAAAAAATATCACTTTTTTAAGAGAGACTAAAATAGTGTCGGTGTTGTGAGCGATAGTAGCTTCTATGTCATCCATAGTAAGGGATGATGCGGCAGCTGCACCATCTAAAAAGCCTTGAGGGGTAAATATGCCTATACCATCTTTAATAATCGCTCTCATGAGATCTCCATTAGGCTAGAGAACTCTTCATAAATATCGCCTACGTAATCTATCTGAAAGTCTATGAAGTCATTGAGCCCAGCTTCTAT
>JAYEHI010000327.1:0-4551 GCA_034659455.1 Campylobacterota bacterium
ATTGTAAACCGTATCAAAGAAGCTGGTGAGGGTCACGATATTCTCGTAGTAGAGCTTGGTGGAACAGTTGGTGATATCGAAGGTCTTCCTTTCATGGAGGCTATCCGTCAGATGAAGCATGATGAGGAAGTTGCGGGAACATTCTTTATCCATGTAACACTTATCCCTTACATCAAAGCGGCTGGCGAGTTAAAGTCAAAACCTACTCAGCACTCGGTTCAAGAGCTTCGTCGTATCGGTATCACTCCTCAGATGATTATCGCTAGAAGTGAAAATGGTCTTCCAAAAACATTCAAGAAAAAACTTGCAATGAGCTGTGATGTTCCTAATCATAGTGTTATTGAAGCACTCGACGCAGCTACTATTTATGATATACCGGTAACTTTTTTACGTCAAAACATACTCAAGCCACTCGCTAAAGAGCTTGAGCTTGGCGAACTAGACCCAGATATGGAAAAATGGGACACACTTGTTAAGCGAATCGTGCAACCAAAGAACAGAACGGTTGTTGGTTTTGTAGGTAAGTACCTTGAGCTCAAAGAAGCATACAAGTCACTTACAGAGTCACTTATTCACTGTGGAGCACACCTTGATACGAGAGTTGATATCTGCTGGATTGACTCTGAAGAGATAGAAGAAAAAGGGGCAGAGACTCTTCTTGCTGATTGTGATTCTGTTTTAGTTGCTGGTGGTTTTGGTAATCGTGGTGTTGAAGGAAAAATACAAGCTATTGAGTATGCTCGTGTAAACAAAGTTCCATATCTTGGTATCTGTTTAGGAATGCAGCTTACACTTGTTGAGTATGCTAGAAATGTACTTGGACTTGAGGGTGCAAACTCTATAGAGTTTGATGAAAACACACCACACCCTATGGTATATCTTATCGACAACTTCCTAGACCAGAGTGGTGGGCAGCAGCTGCGTACACACAAATCTCCTATGGGAGGAACTCTGCGTTTAGGTGAGTACCCATGTGATACCAAAGAGGGTTCAATCATCAGAGAAGCTTACAACGGCGAAGCGACTATTTATGAACGCCACCGTCACCGTTATGAGGCAAACCCTGCTTACAGAGAGCAGTTAGAAAAAGCTGGAATGATAGTTACAGGTGAGTCAAACGGACTTATAGAGAGTGTAGAGATAGAGGGTCATCCGTGGTTTCTAGGTGTTCAGTTTCACCCAGAGTTCACATCTCGTCTTCAAACGCCAAATGCTTCGATATTGGCGTTTGTAAAAGCGAGTTTAGCGGCAGAGTAAGAACTACTTCTTACTCTTCTTTTTAGCCGGCTCTTTTTCCATATTGTAGAAGTAATTAGTAGCTTCTACAAACCCATCCATAGAACCACAATCAAAACGTTTACCTTTAAACTTATAACCTAGAACCATACCTTTTTTAGCCTGTTCTAAGAGTGCATCCGTTATCTGAATCTCTCCATTTTTACCCGGTTTGGTATTTTCAATCTTCTCAAAAATATCTGGAGTTAAGATATAGCGACCGATAATCGCAAGGTTTGATGGTGCTTTATCGTTGTCTGGTTTTTCTACCATATCATCAAGCATGAATATGCCACTCTCAATCTCCTTACCAGAGATAACACCATATTTATAGACTTGGTCCTTTGGAACTTCCATAATAGCCACGATAGAACATTTATACTTCTCATAAAGTTTTATCATCTGAGTTAAAACGCCATCACCATCAGGGTTTACACATAAGTCATCTGCCAATATTACTGCAAATGGTGCAGAATCACCAACAAGTACTTTTCCTTTATAGATAGCATCTCCAAGTCCTTTCATCTCATTTTGGCGTGTATATGTGAAAGTACACTTATCCATCAATTCGCGGATTCCAGTTAAAAGTTCTTCTTTAGAACTTCCTTCTATCTGATGCTCAAGTTCATAAGATCTATCAAAGTGATCAGTGATAGCACGCTTGCCACGTCCTGTAATAGTTGCCATAATAGTACAACCAGCATCATAAGCCTCTTCAACTCCATACTGAATAAGTGGTTTAGTTAAAATAGGTAACATCTCTTTTGGCATCGCTTTTGTCGCTGGTAAAAATCTCGTACCGTATCCTGCTGCTGGGAATAAACATCTTTTTATCATTTTATATTTCCTTTGAATTTTTAAACCATAGCACTTGATATGGCTCTATTTGTATAGTTTTTTGTCTCTCTATTGTGACATCTGAAAGTAAATCTACAATCGGATAAGTAATAGTATCTGGTAAGTTTAAAGTAATAGTAACATTTGAAAAGTTATTTAGGGCTAAAATCGACTCTTTTTTATCAATAGAGTACTGAAGGATACAGAAGAGTCTCTCATCTAGTTCTAAAAACTCAAACTTACCAAAAGGATTAAAGGCTTTTTCATTTGTTCTAATGGATATTAACCTTTTGTATGAAGCGAAAATCGTCTTCTCAAAGTTTCCATCGTTCGTTAATTTCTCAGACAAAAATTTATAGTTAAACTTTTCACGATTTATAGAGCGGTTAACACCTGTTAACTTTACTCCCTCAAAGTAGTTTCTAGAACCTACTAAAGAGTGAAAGTAGATTCCAGGAACACCAGGCATTGCTAAAACAACTGCTTGTGTTAAAAGCATTCTCTTACTTCTGAGTTGATGTGAATCTATGGGACTACTGAGTATATCTATATAGCTACAGTTAATCTCATAAGGCTTCTTTCCCTCTGGAGTGTTCCTATAAGAGACTAAACCCCCGTGACTCTCCGTATTTTTTACAAGAGCGTCTATCTCTTCATCACTCAGAAGTCCACTCGCTGGACGCAGACCGCAACCATCATGAGAAGCCGTAAAATTAAAGAAGCAGACCTTATCGCTTGGAAGAGTGAGCGTTTTAGCCCAAGATGTTAGTTTGTTAGTGTTAGCCTCTAAAACCGAGTGCGCTAGAAGAGGAGGCAGAGCGAAGTTGTAAACCATCTGAGCCTCGTCGGATCCACTTCCAAAGTAGGAGATGTTTTCATCGTGAGGCACGTTTGTCTCCGTAATGATGATGACTTCGGGAGCCACCTCGTGCAGAACCTCCCGCATCAGCTGAATAAGCTCATGGGTTTGTGGTAGGTGTACACTCTCGCTTCCCAACTCTTTCCAGATAAATGCAATAGCATCCATACGAATAAGAGTAGAACCTTTTTCTACATAATAAAAAAGTGCATCTAAAACGGCCAAAAGTACCTTATAGTTTGAGTAGTTCAAATCGACTTGATCACGAGAAAAAGTCGTCCACACATTATGAATTTTTCCATCATTATCTATAAACTCAGAGAGTAATGGAGTAGCTCGTGGACGGACAACCATTGATAAATCCGTACTTGGATCAACATCCCAAAAAAAGTTTTTATACTCTTCATCTCCTGCAAGATAAGCTTTAAACCAGTCAGAGTATTGAGATATATGGTTAATAACGCCATCAACCATAAGACGATAGTGCTCACTTATATCTTCGACCTCTCTCCATGAGCCTAGCTTTGGGTCTACCTCACTATAGTTTATAACAGAAAAACCATCGTCTGAGGAGTAGGGATAAAAGGGAAGAATGTGTACCGAGTTTATAATACCTTTAAGATGATTGTCTAAAAAGTTTTTTAGTGTCTCAAGCGGTGCTTCATTGATGCACTGAACCTGATCTCCATAAGTGATGAGTATGGTGTCTTTCTCACTTAAGTGATACTCTGAGGAGCTAATTCTCCCTTTGTACTTTTTCACAAGTTCTTTAACACCCAAGTAAGCTTTTTTCGCGTCGTCCTTTGAGTAAAGTGCCTCTAGTCGTTCGTTAATGGTGTGTGATTCATAATGAATATGTTCCATGACTAGCTGTTCTCCTCTTTTACCATATCTCTAAACTTCTCTGAAAACTCTGGCATAACCGAACGAACGGTAATCCATGGAGAGAGCGACGGCGTTCCCATTGGGTCTTCATAAAACTCTTCTGCCGCCTCTTTGATGGCATCTTCAAAAGCCTCTACAGCTATTATCTCGTTTTGACGATTATAATCAAGGTTATTTATTTTACTCAAAGCATTATATTTTGATATCTCAAAACGCGACTCTTGATAGTAGGAAGCGAGTAGTGTTTTAAACGATGCCTCAGAGAAAACGATGCCCTCTTGAGCCAAAATTCTAAAGAGAGTTTTAGCGATATCATTTGCCATCTTATAGATACCGCCACCCTCGCTTTGAGAACCTAAATCTTGATGTTTATGCTCATAGCTCTCCATAATCTCCGTCTGACATATACGGCGATTTGAGGTGTTTTTATAAACCTCTGAGAGTGTTGAAACCTCTAAACCCCATGTTGGTGATATCCCGATACCACGACCAAGAGAACGAATAAAAGAGAACTCACCAGAAAGTGCATAACGAAAACTCTCCATATACTCCAAGTAACGATTTGTTCCATAAGTCATGGAAAGTGCTTTTATAAGTGGTGTGTAAAAAAGCCTAGTCACACGACCATGTAGCTTGTGTGTCACACGAGAGTAGTACCCCTTGTTAAACTCAAAATCAAGTGCAGGATGCACTAT
>JAYEHI010000328.1:0-4547 GCA_034659455.1 Campylobacterota bacterium
CTTGGTGTTACAGGCTCTATAGCTGTTTACAAATCTCTTGAACTTACTCGTCTTTTTATAAAAGCGGGAGCTGAAGTAAAAATTATTATGAGTGATTCTGCTAAGAAATTTGTCACACCTCTTACATTTGAAACACTTACCTCTAACCGAGTTTTAGATGATACAAACGAGTCATGGACAGATAATCACAATCATATCAAAATAGGCGAATGGGCGGACATTTTTGTTGTAGCTCCCGCTACTGCAAACACTATATCCAAACTCTCAAATGCCATCGCTGATAACATCTTACTACAGTCTGCTCTCGCATTTTCATCAGAGAAAGTCATAGCTCCTTCAGCAAATACAAATATGCTTTTTAACCCCATCGTACAAGAGAACTTAAAAAAACTACAATCTTCAAACTACACTCTCGTTGGTACTCAAGTAAAAGAGCTCG
The DNA here is from genome assembly GCA_034659455.1 of Campylobacterota bacterium. Classification (GTDB taxonomy): domain Bacteria; phylum Campylobacterota; class Campylobacteria; order Campylobacterales; family Sulfurimonadaceae; genus Sulfurimonas. Next base: position 440 of record JAYEHI010000328.1, read on the forward strand.
CCTGTAAAACTACTGGCGATGGAGCGATGGCGGAACCTTTAGATATATTTTGGACAACCACTCGTCAACTTCTAAAAGATGAATTTTGGTCAAATAGAAGCGTCATTGTAACAGGTGGAGGCACTATTGAGAAGATAGACGATGTTCGTTACCTCTCTAATTTTTCTAGTGGAAAAATGGCATCTTCTCTCGCTCTTGCTCTTTACTGCAGAGGTGCGCAAGTAGAGCTTATAGCTACGCGCTTTGAGCCTAATCTACCGAGTCTGCTCAGTGTTACTAAGGTTGAAGAGACTTTAGAGATATCTAGTGCAATTAAGAGAGCAAGAGAGGCTTTTTCACAAGAGAAAAAGCCCTATCTCTTTATGGCTGCAGCTGTGAGCGACTTCGTACCAAAAAACATACAAGATGGTAAACTCAAAAAAGAGACTCTTGGTGATAACTGGAGTCTTGAACTTACAAAGAATATGGACATACTCAAGAGTATAGATAAAAATGGCATAACCGTTATAGGCTTTAAAGCGGAGATGGATAGAGCAAGTGCCACTACAAATGCTACCAATATGCTGACAAACAAAAACTTAGATGCGGTCTGCTTAAATGTTTTAAAAGACTCTTCAAGTTTTGGAAGTGATGTAAACACCATAGATTTCATCACGCACAAGGGAACTAATTCACTAAAAACTTCTGATAAACTAAGTTTAAGTTTTCAAATAATAAAAAACGCAAAAAATATAAAAGAGTAAATAATGAATAGAGCAAAACACATAGCAATAATAATGGACGGAAACGGCCGCTGGGCACAGAACCAAGGTCTCAAACGTGTCAAAGGACATGAAGCGGGCTCTGAGGTCGTAAGAGAAATAACAGAATACTGTGCAGCAGACAGTGAGATTGAGCGTCTAACGCTCTACGCTTTTTCTACAGAGAACTGGAAAAGACCACGTTTGGAAGTTGAGTTTTTGATGAAACTACTCGATAAATACCTTAATAAAGAGCTACAGACTTACATAGACAACAACATTCGTTTTGAGCCTATTGGTGACTTGAGAGCTTTTTCAAAAGGCCTACAGAAAACCATAGCCACAGTAGTGGAAAAAACAGCTCACTGTGATGGTCTTGTCCAGTCTCTAGCTCTTAACTACGGCTCTCAAGATGAGATACTCCGTGCCGTAAACTCTCTCAAAAAGACAAAAGGAGAGGTAACGGCAGAGATGTTAAGTAACGAGCTCGACTCCAAACACGACGTAGACCTGCTTATACGTACAGGTGGAGATCATAGACTCTCTAACTTTCTTCTCTGGCAAGCCGCTTATGCCGAACTTCACTTCTGTGATACACTCTGGCCTGACTTTACATCAAAAGAGTTAGAAGAAATCATCACAAAATTCACTAAGATAGAGCGTCGTTTTGGAGGTCTAAAGTGATGGAACTGGGCTTTGCATTTGTCTTTGGTCTCCTCTTTGGCTCTTTTTTAAATGTAGTCATTTTACGTATACCTAAGGGTGAGAGTGTTGTTTTTACTGCTTCTCACTGCTACTCTTGCCAAAACTCTTTGAAGCCTTGGCACAATATACCGCTTCTTTCCTGGCTCTTTTTAAGAGGAAAATGCTCATTTTGTAAAACTAAAATCTCCATCCAGTACCCTCTCATAGAGCTACTATCCGGAGTTATATTTGTAACTATCGCGTCACAGTATGGTCTCTCACTACCCGCGTTTTTCATAGCACTTAGCTTTTTAATGCTGCTTGCACTCTCAATGATAGACTTTAAGTACAAAATGGTTCCCGATTCGCTCAATCTTTTAGCGATTTTCTTCGCTATTTTAGGAGCTTGGAGTATCAACGGTTTTATTTTGAACCTACAAAATGCTCTCCTCTTTGCTGGTGGTTTTACGCTTCTGCGTTTTGCACTCTCATACTACCTTACTTCTTCGGTATTTCGAGCGGGGCTAAAGACGCAAACACCATGGAACAAGGCATATGATAGAACTCCTTTTATCGAGGCTATGGGAGAAGGCGATATCATGGTGGCAGCGACGATGGGAGCACTCCTTGGTCTCAAGCTTACACTCGTTGCCATCTTTTTATCAGCACTTTTAGCACTTCCCGTTATGTTGGCTGTTTTACAGCGCTCTCGTGAAGAGCAGAGAGTTCCATTCGTACCATTTTTGGCACTAGCGACATTTATAGTATTTATTTATGAGACTCCTATCCTAGCTTATATCGAGGCAAACTACTAAATATGGACAGACTCCAAAAGTACATCACAAGCAATCTTTCTACACTGTTCATCTCTATATTTTTGCCACTTTTTGCCATAGCGTCCGTCATATTTCTTATCAAGCTCGCGACCTATACTGCAGTCATCCAACTCTCGATATGGGAGATGACAAAGCTCTACTTATTTGTGCTTCCCGAAATCCTTTTTTACACTCTTCCTGTTACTTTTTTCATAGCTTCGACACTCACACTTTTTAAACTCTCAAACGATAATGAGATGGTAGTTTTATTTGCTCTTGGAATCAAGCCATCCTTTATTATCAAGACGCTTTTGAGACCTGCATCTTTACTCTCTGTAATACTCATTTTCGACTTTTTTATTCTATTTCCTCATGCGACAGTTCTCTCTAGTAACTTCGTCTCCTACAAAAAAAGCGAAGCGAAGTTTAACCTCGCTGCAAGTGAGTTTGGAAACAGTTTTGGAGACTGGCTTCTCTATCTTGGAGAGAAATATGAAGATGGGAGTTACGGAAAAGTTTTTTTGTTTAACAAAGAAAAAGAGGAAGAACTTCTCATATCTGCGAAAAAAGCACAACTCATCAACGATTCAGGTATTTTAATGCTCAAGTTAACAACAGGAGAAGGATATAGTTACTCTAAAGAGAAGTTCACTCAGATAAACTTCGACACTATGTTTATCAATGACACTATGAAGACATCCCTACAGACATACAGAGCACCCCTAGACTACTGGCTCTCTAGCGATAGAGCAGATTCTAAACGCCATATGTTTATCACTGATACCCTTTTGAGTCTTTTTCCTATCATGAGCCTCTTTTTTGTTGCCGCCATCGGAATAGTGCATGCGCGACATCAAAAAGTAAGTGTTTATCTTCTTCTCTTTAGCGGAATCATTATCTTCTACGGCTTGACCCTAGGTCTTCAAGGTAAGTTTGTCTACTACACCATACCTATAGTCGCTCTCTCATGGCTCTTCGTCACCTATGCGATGTATAGAAAAAACATCCTTAGAAGGTTCTAATGCGAGTAGCTCTAACCATAGCTTATAACGGGACTCATTTTTTTGGCTCTCAACTGCAGAGTGAGACCCCGAACACTATAAATGGTCAACTACAAAAAGCCCTTGTTCAGTTAGGTATAGACTCAAAAGTAGTAGCAAGTGGAAGAACAGACAAGGGGGTTCATGCATCGGGACAAGTGTGTCACATAGACCTACCGCCATTTTGGAGTGATACATTAAAACTCAAACGAGTTCTTAACGAAATGCTGCCAAGTTCCATACATATTAAAACACTAAAAACAGTAAGCCAAGAGTTTCACGCTCGTTATGGCGCGAAAAAACGAACATACAGATACATCATTAAAGAGGGAGAGTCTAACCCTTTTGAAGCTGATTTTGTGACTTTTTTGAAAAAAACCGACTATGAAATGCTAGAGAAAAACATAAAACTATTTGTTGGAGAGCATGACTTTAGCAACTTTATGAAAACCGGAAGCGATACTAAAAGCCCCATCAGAATCATATATAAAGCCTTTACGTATAAATGCAATGGAGCCATAATCTTAAACTTCCAAGCCAATGGCTTTTTACGTTCACAGATAAGACTGATGGTTGGAGCACTCTTAGAACTCAATGCCACCCAGATAGAGGAGATGCTTCAGGTAAAAAAAGAGTATAAAAATAGGCCAGCTCCACCAAATGGACTCTATCTCGCAAAAATAAACTACTAAAAAGGATAAAAAATGTACGAAGACGTAAAAATGCCAGAGGGCATGAAGCCTGAAATGTTAGAACACTTAATGGACCCTAAAAACTACGGTAAACTTGAAAATGCCAGTGGTGTTGGTGTGGCACTCGATGAGAAGAC
>JAYEHI010000329.1:0-4531 GCA_034659455.1 Campylobacterota bacterium
ATAAGAATGTCACATGTTTTTTCTGGATTCATTTTACAACCTTTACTCAATTTTAACCTAAAGTTATTATTAAACAAACATAATATTGCTTAAAAATTAATCCATATCATTTGATAAAGACTACGAAAATTTAAATAATTCTAGCTATAATTTCTAAAATAATACTAAAGTTTTTTCTATGAATGATATACCAAATATTAACAAACAAGAGCTTTTTGAACTCCTCTCTTCTCGCTTTGAGATGGAAGAAAAAAAACTTTCTCAAATCCCCTCCCCCGCCCTACTTCACGATGGTGTAAATGCTGCTAAGAGAATAGCCGAGGCGATTAGAGCTAACAAACGCATAACGTTAGTTGGTGATTATGACGTTGACGGTGTAAGCTCTACCGCAATTATGGTGGACTTTTTTAGACAAATCCCCTACCCTCTTGAAGCTATCATTCCTAACCGGTTTAGAGATGGGTATGGTGTTTCACCAAATGTTTTAGAGAGAGTAGATACGGACTTAGTCATTACTGTCGACAATGGTATATCCGCCATAGAGGCTGCTCGTATATGTAAGGAGAGAGGCATAGATCTTATCATCACAGATCATCATACTCCTTCTGAGGTTCTTCCAGATGCTCTTTACATAGTTGATCCCAAGCTTGAAGCTTGTGAGTACCCTTTCAAGGAGATATGTGGAGCACAAGTGGCTTGGTTGATGCTAGGACTTGTCAAAAAAGAGCTGAGTCTCAACATCGATATGTTACAGTTTTTGGATATTTTAGCTATCGCAATCATCGCAGACATTATGCCCCTCATAGACATAAACAGAGCTCTTGTTAAACGCGGACTCCAGCTTCTCATGACCTCACAGCGTCCCTCTTCCATCATCATAAGAGACTTTTTAAACAAAAAAAGCATCACAAGTGAGGACATAGCGTTTAGCATTGCACCGCGTTTAAACTCTGCTGGACGCTTAGAAGACGCGAGCATAGCACTAGATTTTTTCACAGCACCTGACACAAACAGAGCCTACAAACAGTTTGAACTTTTAGGCAAGCTCAATGATCTACGCAAAGAGACAGAAGCGCAAACAACACAAAAAGCAATATCCCAAGTAAACGCTAATGACAAAGTTATAGTAGTGAGTGGCGAGGGCTGGCACGAGGGAGTAGTCGGTATAGTCGCTGCGCGACTTGTAGATAAATTTGGAAGACCCGCTATTGTACTAAGTGTAGAGGATGGTATTGCCAAAGGGAGTGCTAGAAGTATCGGTGATGTTAGTATATATGAACTCATCAAAGCAAATGAGGGCTTTTTAACTAAGTTTGGTGGACATAAAATGGCAGCAGGACTTGGACTTAAAGAGGAGAATATAGTGACGTTTAGAGAAACTATAAACATCTCTGCTAGTACAATTGCTGAAGAAGACTTTATACCTAAGTCTCAAGTAAGCGGCATACTCAGTGCAGAAGATATAGACTTAGAGCTCTTAGGGCTACTTGAGCAGTTTGAACCTTTCGGCGAAGCGAATCTTCGACCTACATTTCTACTCAAAGATGCAGAGGTGGTAGGGATAAAACTTATGGGAGCCGACAAATCACACTCTCGCATCGAAGTAAGACAGTATCCACATCAGAGAAAAACAGTTGAAATAATTGCATTTAGAACGGTTTTTGAGATGCCTGAAGATAGAAAAATAACATGCTCCTACGGTGTTGCAAAAAATGAGTTTAATGGAAAAGTCAATGTTCAACTACTCTGCAGTAAGATCTACTAAATGCTAAGCAAAGAGGAGTGTTACAGAGCCCGTTCGCAGATAGAGGCTCTATGCGTTCTTGAGAACAATGCCATTGCCATTAGCACCAAAATTCATGGGGTGAAGATACTTTCACACGATAGCTGCTCTACACTCAAAAATCTATCAATCGACCTACTTTCTCATCAGACGACCGCTGTCGCTTTTAGTAAAAAATCTCAGCTTTTTGCATTTGCAAACCATAGAATTATCTATATATTTAACTCCCAAAACAAAACTCTTCTGCAGACTATATACACCAACGAAGGAGACATAGAGCTTCTCTCTTTTGTAGCAGACTCAAAATATCTTGTAGCGGGCACAAAGCATGGTAGAGTCATGCAGTACAGATACGACGGGAGAGCGCATCTTTCGCGTTTATGCTCCTTTGGTCAAACAAGAACACAGCAAAAACAACACCTCAAAAACAACTATGTAAGTGCTTTTGCATTTAAAGAGTCTCTCTTTGCAAGTAGTGGTTATGGAGGTGCTATCACAATACTCAAGATGAGCTCTTATGCAAACCGTCATATCATCAACTCCTCAAAAGTTCGAATAGATGCTCTGTGTTTTTTAGAAGATGATAGGATTGTGAGTGGGAATATAGAGGGCTTCATACAGATACACTCTCTTAAAAAACATCAAGCGACTAAAACAATTCCAACATCTTTTAGAAATATAAACAAGATTCTTCTTATGCCAAACTCTCGATATGTCATGGTGAGCGGACAAAATAAAAAGCTGATTCTTATCGATGCAGTTTTAGGAAAAATTGCTTCTGAGAACTACCTCTCTTTTAACCACAATGTCACCCACATGGCACTCACAAGTGATAAAAAGCTTTTTGTGAGTTTGGAAGATGACACCCTACAGAAGATAAACCTGCCAACACCACAAGATCTTAAAACACATCTATTTAATAGTGAACTTGATAAAGCATACACACTTATAGAAAAAGATCCTATGCTTCAAGAGACCAGAGAACATAAACGAGTAGAGGTTATGTACGAAAAACTCTACACTCAAGCCATAGACTCCCTAATAAATGCTAATGCTCAAGAGGCTCGCAAATTTATAAAGACATTTGAAAAAGTACCCAGTAAAAAAGAGGATGTCAGTTCAATCTTTAAAGCCTTTGAGTTTTATCCAAAGTTTAAAACACTCTTTCTTGAGAAGAAATATGCACTCGCTTATGCCATAGCATCAAACTATCCAGCGCTCAAGAGAACCTATCACTATAAAAAGATGGAGGAGATCTTTAAAGAGGCCTTTGGTTTTGCACAAAAACAGATACTCATAGGCCGTCAAGACTTAGCAGAGGAGATTTTATCAAGCTATAGTAGTGTTAGTTCTAAAAAAACTATCATAAGACTTCTCTTAACCCAAAATAGGGATTTTTTGGACTTCTTAAAAGCTATAAATGAAAAGAATCATCTGCAGATAGAGAAGTTGGTACAAAAAAATGAAGTTTTTACACAGATTCCGAACTTTACAACTCTTAAGAACTCTACAGAAGAGTCTCTTCTTCACATAAGAGATGCCATTGACTCGGGAGAGCCCAAAAAAGCTCTAGAGCTCATCAAAAATTTACGTAGCACACATAGTGTCAAAGAGGAACTCCAAGAGCTCTATAGAGACTGCAAACTTCTTTCAAAACTTCAAGAAAAGTATGAGGAGAGTGATTTTAAATCCGCTTATGAGATTATAGACAGTAGCTACACTTTAAAAAACCTAGAGCTAACGTCTCTTCTAGAGAAGCATTGGGACAAGCTCATGAATAGGTGTGAAGAGTCTGCTCTCAAGGGAGATATAAAAAGCATCAAGTCCATTTTAGGCGAGCTGATATATGTAAAAAGCAGGGTAGATAAGATAGGAGACCTACTACGTTTGAGCTTTCATATGAAGATCAAAGGACTTATGTCAAAAAGAAATTTTAAAAGTGCAGAGAGTATTATCTACTCCTATATAGACATTTTTGGAAGAGATAGTGAGATATTGACCATCATGAGTCTTTATGAGAAAACAGCCAAAAGTAGACTTGCTATCACCCAAAACCAACAAGCAGATGTTGCACGTGACAACTGGCTCAACTCAGCCATCATTATGAGTTAACTAGCCTTGCATAAGTGCTATGAGTGTTTTTGAAGAGTTCTCAAAACTCTCTATATCTTTTGAACCTTGGCTAATAAACTTCTCCATCCCCTCTTTCTTATCTATAGCTTCATCAAGTTCAGGGTCTGTGCCTTTTGTGTAGGCACCGATACGAATAAGTGTTTCGTTCTCTTTAAGCAGGGTATAGAGTCTTCTAAAACGCATAACAGCTTGTAGGTGCTCCTCACTTACTATATCATTGATAACCCTTGAAGCAGAGTTCAGTATGTGTACTGGAGGATAGATACCAAAGTCTGTCATCTCCCGAGAGAGCACTATGTGTCCATCTAAGATGGAACGCGACTGATCGGCGATTGGATCGCTCATATCGTCACCCTCTATAAGCACTGTAAAAAAGGCGGTTATGCTCCCCTTACCCTCTTCTTTTCCAGCTCGCTCCATAAGTTGTGGAAGAAGTGTAAGTGAAGATGGAGGGTACCCTTTTGAGGTAGGTGGTTCCCCAAGGGCTAGACCGATTTCACGTTGTGCCATGGCAAAACGAGTAACGGAGTCCATGATAAAAAGCACATCAAGCCCCTTATCTTTAAAAAACTCAGCCACACTCATAGCTGCAAACGCACCATACTTTCTCATAAG
>JAYEHI010000330.1:0-4481 GCA_034659455.1 Campylobacterota bacterium
CGCTCTATCTTTTATAGAAGCAAAATCAACAAACTATCAACTGGGTGCTTCTTATAGAGTTGTTGGTGGGTTATCTTTGAGTGCTGCTTATCTTCATGAAGAGTTTGAAGCAGTTGAAAAAAGCGACACGGTTAGTTTTAGCACATCGGGCTATAAACTAAGCTTTATGTATGCATTTTAAAATAAAAAAAGGATTTAATAAATGAAACACTTACTAGTAGCCACACTGTTAGGTATAGCATCACTTCATGGAGAGGATGGTTTTCCAACAGAGGGACAACTCCAAGAGTATGTAGAACCAGCTTCTGAAGTAAAAGAGCGCAAAAGCTCTCAGGAAGTGCTTCGCCCAAATATGATGATGACGGTTTCAGTTGTAGGGCAAGGCGTTGCTCCTGGGTATGCTATATCTCCAGCTCAAGCATATGCCCTAGCAAAACGTGCTGCAATGGCTGATGCTTATAGACTTCTTGCAGAGAAGATAAATGGTGTTGTTGTGGATGGTCAAGATACGGTCAAAAACATGGTAATGCAGAGATCAACAGTAAAAACACAAGTTGCTGCTATGATTAAAAATGCTACCATTGTTGAAACTACTTTTAAAGATGGACTTTGTGAAGTTGAACTAGAAGTTAAAATCAGGCACGATCAGTTTAATTAAAATCTATACCCGACTCCAAGATTGATATTTTGGATGGGTGTGAAGTCAACAGATATATTATTTGGATAGATAATCAAGTGGCTAGTGCTTATAAATTGATAAGTCAGAGAAACTGGTATATATCCTAGTATATCGTAGCTAGCACCTACTTGGATACCTGCTGTTGGTGAAGTTGAGGGAGTTGAGTTTGCTATATCTAGGGAAAACGATGAGTACCCTAAGAGAAGACCTGCATAAATATTTGTATTTTTTACTACTGGATAGTTCAAGTTAAGAGCAGTTGAAAAGTTGTTCATGCTGCCTCCTGTTGAGTTGATGTTTAAGTAGTTGATCGCGATGAATGAGTAGTCGTTAAAACTGTATCCACCCTCAAGGAAGTAATTACTCCCTCCGATACTATAAGAGTCGCCTGTTGACTCTTGAGCGAGATAACTGCTCGATCCTAATCCTATATTGACAAAAAAGTTATATTTTGTATTCTCTGTTTTTTGTGTTTCTTTTTTTTTCTTACTCTCTTGGCTAATGTATGCAGAAGTGAAATGTTGCTTTATTTTTTTAAATGCTATATCTGTTTGATTTTGACTTGAAAAATTTTGGGAATAGACGATATAGTTAATATCTGATTTTTTATAGTACATTTTTATATGTAGTTTGTCTAACTGTTTTTTGATATGACTAAGGTTGCTTTTTTTAGATGTTTTGGTAATCATTATTCTTTGTGCATTAAGCTGGGTGTACAATAGCCCCAATGAGATAATAAGCAATATAAATTTCATAATTAAACCTTTTGATAAACTGTATTTAGATTACATAGCAACTTTCGTTCCTAAGTATTTTATCGGTATAATGGTTTTTTGGTATAAAATATGCTATACATAAGTTTTAGGAGACTTCAATATGAAAATAATGCTTAATGCACTGCTGACTTTTTTTCTTATATTTATGTTTACATCGTGTGGGAGTGATACCTTAGATAAGGTTGGAAATCCTTCAGACCCTAACGATGAGATCCCAAACACTCCTCCTGTAGCGAATGCTGGAGTAGATCAAAACAGTACTGTTAACATAGTTGTAAATCTTGATGGTTCTTTAAGTAGTGATGTAGATGCAAATGATACACTGACTTACAACTGGAGTATATTCTCAAAAGTTCAAGGAAGTACAGCTGAAATTCTAAACCCAACAACTATCACCCCTAGTTTTACACCTGATATGGTTGGTACGTACCAGATACAGCTTACTGTTTCAGATGGGCATGATGGACATGAGAATTCAGATACAGTAACGATAATAGCAACAGAAGTACCTGTAGCCCCTGTAGCTCCAGTGGCAAATGCTGGAGTTGATCAAAATGTGAACACTTTAGCGAGTGTAACCTTAGATGCTTCTGGGAGTAGTGCAGAGGGAGGGGTAGTTCTTTCATACAGTTGGAACATGCGCGACAAACCAACTGGAAGTGTAGCTCAACTCTCCGCAGATAATATTGTAAATCTAACTTTTACAGCAGATATGGATGGGGATTACATAATAGACCTAGTTGTCAATGATGGTACACTTGATAGCAATCTTGATACTGTTATTGTTCATGCAGCAACTCCTAACTCTGCACCAGTAGCAAATGCTGGAGATAATCAAAACAGTGTAGTATTGACTCGTATTACGCTTGATGGGTCACAGAGTAATGATGCAGATGGAGATATGATTACTTATAGTTGGACAGCCATCTCTATCCCAGACAACTCAACAGTTACACTCTCGAGCACAACAGTATCAAAGCCATACTTTACTCCAGATATAGTGGGTCAGTATGAGTTTTCACTTATAGTAAATGATGGGCAAGTTAATAGCGCAGCCGATAGCGTTCTTATAACGGCTACCGAGTCAAATGCCGCTCCCATTGCTGTTGCAGGGTATGTACGACCAGCACTAAAGTTTTCTACAGTCACTCTTGATGGTTCCGCTAGCTCGGACGCAGATGGAGATACTCTTACTTATAGCTGGAACTTTATAGCAAAACCATCAGAAAGTAATGCCACTCTTTCTAACAAAACAGTGGTAAATCCACAGTTTTATGCAGATGTACCTGGTGGATATGAACTAAGTTTAGTCGTAAACGACTCCATAGTCGATAGTGAAGTTGATACTGTTTTGATTGATGTTGCCGACTTTAACTCTAAGCCAGTAGCAGACGCAGGAGAGGACGCAAATGTTTTAGTGGATGATATAGTTACACTTGATGGCTCTGGTAGTTATGATATCGATTATAATCTTCTTACATATAGCTGGAATATGCTATCAAGACCAGCTGGAAGTGTAGCTGTCTTATCAAAAACCGATGTAGTAAACCCATCATTCACAGCTGATGCGGAGGGGACTTATGTTTTTTCTTTAAGAGTTAATGACGGAAATATTACAAGTGATTATGATTATGTAAGCATTAACGCAGCTATTGAAAACATCGCGCCGATAGCTGAAGCTGGTGATAATCAAAATGTAAATCGACCAACAACTGGAGCTACTGATACGCTTGTACAGCTAGATGGCTCTTTAAGCTCAGATGCAAATATAAAAGTTGATCTTTTAACATACGAGTGGGTTCTGGTGTCCAGACCAGCAGGAAGCTTAGCTGCACTCTCTGCACGAGATATAGTAAACCCTACTTTTAAAGCAGACAAAGATGGTGCCTATGTCGCACAGCTGATAGCTTTTGATGGGGAGCTCTATAGTACACCTGATTATACTACTGTAAATGCAAAAACAGACAACTCTGCTCCTGTTGCAGGTGCTGGAGCAGATCAAGAGATAACAACTCCATCAACCGTTATGCTAAACGGAAGTGCCAGTTCTGACGCAGATGGAGATATGCTAAAATACACATGGGTTATTGTTTCAAAACCAGTCCAGAGTACTATAGGCTTAGATGACAACACTAAGGTAAATCCAAGTTTTGTAGCAGATATGGATGGTACTTATACTTTTCAGCTTGTTGTAAATGATGGGGTAGTTAACTCGAGTGCCGATACGACCAATGTCGAAATAAGGGTAAACAACTCAACACCTATAGCGAGAATAAGCTCTATAGCTAACAATATAAAAGTAGATGATAGGGTGGTGGTCGATGGTTCTAAAAGTAGTGATAACGATGGGGATGTTTTAACATACTCATGGAACATGGTTTCAGTACCACAAGATAGTACAGTAAGCTATCTTTCAGATGCAGGGAACACTAGCAGTTTTACACCTGATAAAGAGGGAACATATGTCGTTGGACTGAATGTAAATGATGGTACTATTGATAGTCCGATTGAGTATAAGTCTATAATAGTACTTCCAGTAAATATAGCACCTGTAGCAGATGCAGGAACAGACCAAACAGTTTCACTTAATGCAACTGTAGATTTAAATGCTAGTGCAAGTTCAGATGCCAATGGTGACGTTATCACATATAAATGGACTATGATATCAAGTCCAACAGGAAGTAGTGCTACTCTAACAGATACTACAATTGTAAATCCATCGTTTGTAGCTGATAGTGTAGGGGATTATGTTCTTGAGCTTATAGTAAACGATGCAGAGCTAGATAGTCCTCCTGATTACACAACTGTGAGAGCGAACTAGCTTTAAATCTTGACTTAGCAGATAGCACATGTATGAGTAAAACAGGAAAGAAGTTTATTATAGACAGAGCAATCTATGTCTAAAGATTTGAAATAATAGCCAGAGGGGTAATTAATCCCTCTGTTTTGGTTAATATAAAGAGGGTGCAAGCACCACTAATATTAAAAAGACTATTACAAGCTTACTGTTCAAAGTAGAAGCCTTA
>JAYEHI010000331.1:0-2779 GCA_034659455.1 Campylobacterota bacterium
GAGAACAATGAACTCATCTCTAAGGTTTTTTACAAGGCTTTTAAAAACGACATCTTAGAGAAGAGAGAGGATGCGGCGGTTATTCATGGTGGGGAGCTGGCATTTAGTACGGACAGCTTTACGGTTTCGCCTCTCTTTTTTGCCGGAGGGGACATAGGAAAACTTGCGGTTTGCGGTACCTGTAACGACCTTGCCATGATGGGAGCGAAGCCTAAGTACCTTACCTGTTCGGTCATCATAGAAGAGGGTTTTTCTATAGATGAGTTAGAGAAGATAGTGAGCTCTATGCAACAAGAGTTAGAGATAAATGGGGCTATAGTTGTAGCTGGTGATACAAAAGTTGTACCTCGTGGTAGTGTAGACAAAATCTTCATAAACACAACAGGAATAGGAGAGATAAAGCAAAAGGGCATCAGCTCAAACAGAATCTCTAAAGATGATGTCATTTTAGTATCTCGCGATATTGGTTGTCATGGTGCGACTATATTTACAGCAAGAGAAGGTATAGAGCTGAGTTCTGGACTTCAAAGTGACTGTGCTTCTTTAACCCTACAAGTAGAAGCACTTATAGAAGCAGGTGTAAACATAACGGCTCTAAGAGATGCAACTCGCGGTGGAATAAGTGCAGTGCTCAATGAGTGGGCTTCGCAGTCGAACATCTGCATAGAAGTAGATGCAGATAGTGTTCCTGTCTCTGAGGAAGTCTACGGCATATGTGAGATGTTAGGCTTTGAGGCTCTTAACCTTGCCAACGAAGGCACCTTTGTTTTAGCCATAAAAAAAGAGGATGAAGAGAAGGTTCTTGAAGTACTTCATTCGTTTGAGAACTCTTCAAACGCCATCAAGATAGCAAGCATAAGTGATGAGTATATAGGAAAGGTAGTTATGCTGAGCTCTTATGGTACAAAAAGGTTTTTAGATACACCTTCGGGTGAGTTACTCCCTAGAATCTGCTAAGGAAGAGTCCATGCATGAGTATAGTGTAGTCCAAGCATTGATGGAAAAGATAGAGGGTATAGCCCAAGAGAACGAGGCTACAAAAGTAACAAAGGTCGTTACTAAGATAGGAGTGATGAGCGGCATAGAAGCTCATCTACTCGAGTTGGCTTTTAACACTTTTAAAGAAGAGACTATCTGTGACGAAGCAGAGTTTGTGATGACTCTGCAGCAACTCACCATAGAGTGTAACGAGTGTGGAGAAACAAGTGAACTAGAGAAGATTCACTACTGTTGTCCAAAGTGTGACTCCACAGATATAAAGGTCGTTGATGGGGAAGAGATGTTTTTGATGAGTTTAGAGATGGAGTAGTGTATAATCTATACTAGAGGTAACAGTTTATGTCTGCATAAGAGTAAAGCTTAGCTATAATTCGCACAAACAATTAAGGAAGAGTTATGAGCGAAGAGAAGAGAACTACATCTAAAAAATATTATGATCACATCAGTGTTGCAAACCGAACTTCGCAAGTAGCTTACTTTGTACAGCAACATGATAAAAGTACTATGTTACAAGAGCTACTTAAACCTCTAGGTTCTAAACAGATACTACTCCTTGTAAAGAGTAAAAAGGGTGCAGATACGCTCAACACATCTCTAAAAGAGTTAGGTTTGAACTCTATATGTGCTCATGGGAACCATAGAGCTTCACAAATAGAAGAAGCAGTAGTGGCGTTTAATGCAAAAGAGGCAAATATCATCATAACAACAGATAGAATCTTTGAGACGATGGATTTAGGTGATGTTGACCTGCTTATAAACTATGACTTGCCACTTGAAGAGGCAGACTACTTTAAACGCCTTCGTAAAGTAGATGAGGTGGGAGAGAGTATAGTACTTATAGATCCTGATGAAGAGAGAACACTAGCAACTTTAGAGCTTATGATGAAGTGTGAGATGAAAGAGGAGGAGTTAGAGGGGTTTGAACATACAAACTCTAAGCAGACTTCACCAAAAGACAAAACGAAGAAACCTCGTCATAAAAAAGTAGCGCAGAGAGCTAAGAGAAAAGCGGAGATAAAGTCTCAGTGGGTTCCAGTTGAGAAGCAAGAGGAAGAGAAAAAGTAGTGAGTACCAAAGGACTTGTAGAAGAGATAGCGAAAAAGACAAAGCTCAAAAAAGAGCATATAAAAAACATACTCTCTCTTTTAGAAGAGGGTTCAACCATACCTTTTATAGCTCGGTATCGTAAAGAGATGACTGGCGGGGCGGACGATGAGGTGCTTCGTGAGTTTGAGATGCTCTATTTTAGTGCTAAAAGGCTCTTAGAGCGTAAAAGTGAAATCTCTCGTCTCATTGAAGAGAGAGCTACACTTAGTGAGGCTCTTAAGAGGAGTATAGAAGAGGCTGATAGTTTGAGACTCTTAGAGGACATCTATAGACCCTTTAAGGAGAAAAAATCCTCTCGGGCAACGACTGCCATGGCAAAAGGTCTAACCCCACTAGCAAACACTCTTCAAAGTGCAAAACTCACTCTTGGTGAGTTTAAAAGTGAAGTAAAGAGATATGTCAAAAAAGACGTGACTAATGTAAATGAAGCTATAAAAGGTGCACAAGACATCTTAGCTGAACGCTATGCGGAACTCCCTCGTGAGAGAGAAGCGATACGAAACTCTATGATGAGGTTTGGAACCCTAGAGACTAAAAAAACAAAAACTTTTAATGAGCATGGCGTTTACAAGAACTTGGCGGGCAAGTCCGAAAAAGTGGCTTACATACCATCGCATAGATACCTCGCTATCATGAGAGCTGTAAAAGAGAAAGAGTTGTCTGTGAAGATAAC
>JAYEHI010000331.1:2879-4435 GCA_034659455.1 Campylobacterota bacterium
ACGATGTAACGATGGACTTGGTAAATAGAGTAGGAGTAGATATAAACTCAGCATCTGCTTCACTACTCACTCATGTAGCGGGAATAGGTGCCAAAATAGCGAAAAATGTCGTATCGTTTAGAGAGACGAACGGAAACTTTACTACTAAAGCACAACTTCTAAAAGTAAAAGGTCTTGGCAAAAAAGCTTACGAGCAAGCAGCTGGATTTATCCGTATCAAAAACGCTCAAAACCCTTTTGATAACAGTGGCATCCACCCTGAGAGTTATGAAGTGGCAAAAAAGCTAAATATTGAAGAGTTAAGTAGTATTGATGTGGCGTTTAAAGCTAAAGAGTTAGGAGTAGGTGAAGAGACACTCAAAGATATCATCAAAGAACTCAAAAAACCTGGTTTTGACCCAAGAGAAGAGTTGCCTATCATACCTTTTAAAGAGGGACTCACCGACATTAAGATGCTCAAAGAGGGGAGTTTTGTCTCAGGGATAGTGCGAAATATAACAGACTTTGGAGCTTTTGTAGACATAGGACTCAAAAACGACGGTATGATTCACATCTCTAAAATGAGTACAAAAAGAATCTCTCACCCTCTTGAAGTACTTTCACTTAATCAGTACCTACCTCAAATAGAAGTAGTTGATATAGATAGCGAGAAAGGAAAAGTAGGACTTAGTTTAAACTCTTAAAGTAACTTCTTCATAAGCTCTATATGATAACTCTCTTGGTAGTTTATGAAGTCAAAGAACTTAGAGAGTTCTTCATCTTTTATGGCGTCACTTAGCTCTTTACACATCTCTTTTGCGGCTTCCTCTTCGGCTATGCCATCGACTACAAACTCTTTTAGGTCTTTAACTATGTAAGTCATCTCATGGAGTTCTCTTGGGAGGGTGAGTATGCCTAGTTTTGCCATCATGTTTCCAAACGACTTAAGATGAAAGTGAGACTCATCTATGAGGTCTTGAAAGACGTTAAAGTGAAGAGCATCTTGCGTTCTTGCTTGCATGTAGTTGTAGACGAGTATGAGCTCATACTCTTTATAGGACTCTTCAAACAAGAAGAGCGTAAGCGCATCTATTTGAGACTGTGCTAGGTTTCTGTTTGGCCACTCTCTTTTTCTATTAAATGCGGTAATGAGCTTATCGTTGCTCTCATCTCTTAACACTTGAAAGAGATACTCAAGAAGATAGTCGTCGTCAGTTTTGACTCTCTCTCCAAGGATACTTTTTGGATATGATTTTTGTATGCTTATCACTTCTTTGATAAGCTTGTTTACTATGTCAAAAACGGTTCTGCTCTGTGCGAGTTTCATATCTCTATCGTAGTTAAAGTTACCACCATTTTCTAGTATGTCGCTTCCTAGCCACTTCATATGTCTAAACGCTATCAGTGAGAACTCATAGAGACGGGACTTTATCGCTTCGTCGTTTACGGCAAAAGACGCAAAGGTTATCTGTAACCATAATTCATGTTTTTTTTGGTAGGTTTTATCCATTTTATGCTTCCTCTTCTATAATTTCACAACTCTCTTTCATCTTAAAAAGGTGCAGCTCTTCAGCATG
>JAYEHI010000332.1:0-19347 GCA_034659455.1 Campylobacterota bacterium
CATTTTACATAGTCGATGAGGTGCTTCAGAGTATCATCCACCCTCAAAAGACTAAAAAAGTAACTAGATTAAAGTTAAATGCCCTTATAGAGGAGCAGGATATTTTTGAGCTGATAGATAGTGACACCTCTTTGGATGATGTAGTGCTAAACCATACGACAAGAGAGACACTTGACAATCTAATGCAGCAAGTAGACAAGGAAGTAGTAGCACGACTTGTAAAGTGGGGTATAAAAGATAAAAAGAGTGGTATAGATGCTAGGATTATCTTTTATGGAGCGGCTGGAACTGGTAAAACTATGACGGCTTACTCGCTTGCTAAGTCTCTTAAACGCCAAGTACTGGCATTTGACTGTTCTAAGATTCTTTCTATGTATGTTGGTGAGAGTGAGAAAAATGTTCGTAAAATAT
Organism: Campylobacterota bacterium; assembly: GCA_034659455.1. Lineage (GTDB taxonomy): Bacteria > Campylobacterota > Campylobacteria > Campylobacterales > Sulfurimonadaceae > Sulfurimonas. The sequence goes on from JAYEHI010000332.1 coordinate 412, forward strand.
TTGACACTTTTTATGAACTGAGTGAAAAGACAAAAACAGAACCAATACTTCTACTTAATGAAGCAGACCAGTTCTTAGGTGCAAGAAGTAGTGGAACTATAACTGGTGCAGATCAGATGCACAACCAGATGCAAAACATCTTCTTAGAGCAGATAGAGAACTTTCGTGGTATGCTCATAGCGACAACTAACTTATTAGAAAACATAGACAAAGCATTCTCACGGCGTTTTAACTACAAGATAGAGTTCAAAAAGCCTAATCTTGAGCAGAGAAAAGAGTTGTGGGAGTTGATGTTGCCGGTTGAAGCACCTTATGAAAAAGAGTTTGACATTGAAAAATTGGCAACCTATTCGTTAACGGGTGGACAGATAAACTTGATAGTGAAAAACACGGCATATAAAGTCGCTGTAAAAAAAGAGGCTCTCTTTACAACGAAAGATTTCTTAGATGAGATTAACAGAGAGAAAGATGGAAACTTCGATAGTGAAAAATCGATGGGTTTTTTAAATAGATAAAGATAAAGGAAAGAAATTGATTCAAAAATTATTACTAATAGTTGTATTTGCAAGTACACTCTTCTCTAGTGAACTCAAAGAGGGTGAGAGATTAAAGCTCTTTGTCCTTCCTGATCAATTTGAAGTCTATCACACGGTTGATAGACACGTCAAAACGATAATAGTGAGTTTTGAAAAAGATACAAGTGCAGATATCAATGCTTATCTCTCTTCAAAATCTCCAGAGTTTCTTAAAAGCAAAGATGCAGTTTTTATAGCAAATATCTCAAAAATGCCAGCCATTATCACAAAAATGTTTGCCATGCCAAAATTAAAAAAACTCAAGCACTCCATATTGCTTATCAACGACGAAGCCGACAAGAGGTTTTCTTCTAAAGAAGAAAAGTTTACTATTTATAAGCTTGAAAACTCCATAGTCAAAGAACTGCTCTATGTAAACTCGATTAAAGAGCTTGAAAAAGCTTTTTAGTCTCTTTGTTACAATTTTACGCATATAATTGCATCTATAAAATGCAATGTAGCATTTAGTGACACCCTTTCTTAAATTTTTTTTCAAAAAACTTTTCTTTAATACTCTTTCTGATATAGTGCAGTAACTGTTTTTTCCACTACAATAAAGATGGGTCAAGTTCAAATATTGGCTGTTCTTAGTATGTGGGAAACAAATATTTTCTTTAAGAAGAATTATAAAGGTAGGTTATATGGAACATATAGTGACTTCAAATCCCTATTTCGGTGTATTTGTTCTCTTTGTTGCCACATTTGGTGCATTTATTGCAACAACCGTTATTGCTCGTTTAGCGAGTCGCGCTTTAGCGCGTAAAGATAGTGAAAAAATTAAACTCTCAGTCTATGAGTGTGGACCAGAAATCACAAAACAACCAAATAGAATCTCGCCACAGTTTTATCTGTTTGCACTTCTATTTATACTGTTTGATGTTGAAATCGTATTTATGTTCCCATGGGCAGTTGATTTTAAACTTCTTGGATGGTTCGGTTTTGCTGAGATGTTAATGTTTATATTACTTCTTGCAATCGGTTTCGTATACGCATGGAAAAAAGGAGCCCTAGAATGGCACAACATAAGGTAAATTATACACAAGATGGTGGACTTCCAGTTGCACTTACAAGTATAGACAAAATCGTAAACTGGGGACGTTCAAACTCACTTTGGGCACTCACTTACGGTCTTGCTTGTTGTGGTATTGAGATGATGGCTTCTGGAGCATCGCGTTTTGACTTCGATAGATACGGTACTATTTTCCGTGCCTCTCCACGTCAAGCTGACTTGATGATAGTTGCAGGAACGCTTACAAAAAAACATGCTGAGTTTATCAAGCGTCTTTACGATCAAATGACAGAGCCTAGATGGGTTATATCTATGGGTTCATGTGCGAACACTGGTGGTATGTTTAACACTTATGCAACTGTTCAAGGTGTCGATAGAATTATCCCAGTTGATCTCTATCTTCCAGGTTGTGCACCACGTCCTGAGACACTTCAGTATGGTGTTATGTTGCTACAAAAAAAGATTCGCGCTAATAAAGCAGGCAATGCGCAAAAGCCAAAAAGGTTGATGTAAGATGAGAGCATATACTCCTAAAGACGATGTACAGGCAAAAGCTTACTATACGGACAGATACTATGTAGCACCTCAAGTTCCTAAGCAAGAGGTTGAGTCTGATGAAGTGTTTGCTGCAGACTTAGCCGCGATATCTGCAAAGTTTGAAGTGAAAGAGGCTTTTATTCAAGTAGAGCAGATGATTGTCTATATCAATGCTAAAGATATATATGGTGTTTTAGAGCTTATGAGAGATGAGCTTACTTATACACAGTTAAGTGAAATGTCGGCTATTGATTGGTTAGCAAAAGACAACACTTTTGAGATTTTCTATCAGATGCTCTCTATGACAAAACGCAAACGTATACGCATTAAATACTTTATCGAAAATGGTCAGGCTGTAGACTCTGTAGAAAAGCTTTTTAGAAGTGCAGATTGGTCGGAACGTGAAATGTTTGACATGTTTGGTATCGAAGCGAATAATCATCCATTTATGAAACGTATCTTAATGCCTTACGATTGGCAAGGTTTTCCACTTCTGAAAACTTACCCACTAGAGGGTGATGAGTTTGCTGCTTGGTATGAAGTGGATAAGATATTTGGAAAAGAGGCACGTGATGTAATAGGCCCTGAAATCCGTGATACTTCTCGTGTTGACAGATATGACTCAGAGCGCTTTGCTCGTCTTGGTTTTGAAGTTCCTAAAGGGACAGAGATTACTGGTAATGAAGAGCCAAATCCTCAAGAGTACCAAGAAGAGGGTGGCGTTTTCCTCATTAAAAAATATACTAAAGAGTCATCAAAAGTTATTGATGATCCTCAAAGATAGGCGGTAGATATGGCACAAGTAACAAATAGATTAACACCGTTTTTTGAAAACATTACTTTCGATCGCGAAGATAATGAACTTATTTTAAACTTTGGTCCTCAGCACCCATCTGCTCACGGACAGCTGCGTTTAATGCTTCATATGCAACAAGAGCAGATTACAAAAGCGCATCCAGATGTTGGATATCTTCACCGTGGTATGGAGAAGATGGCTGAAAATATGATTTATAACGAGTTCATGCCTACAACTGACCGTATGGATTATATTGCTTCATCTTCAAATAATTACGGCTTTGCTTTAGCGGTTGAAAAGCTTATAGATGTTGAAGTTCCTCGTCGTGCAAAAGTTATCCGTATGATGCTTTTGGAGATAAATAGACTTATGTCTCACCTCTTCTGGCTTGCTACGACAGCACTTGATATTGGTGCTATGACAGTTTTCCTTTTTGCTTTCCGTGAGAGAGAGTATCTTATGGATATTATTGAGGGTTACTGTGGTGCACGTCTTACTCATGCAGCTATTCGTATCGGCGGTGTTCCACTAGATATTCAAGATACTTTCTTGCATCAGTTGAGAGTATTTTTAAATAAACTTCCACAAAATATCAAAGATTATGAAGATCTTCTCGATAGTAACCGTATCTGGCTTATGAGAATGGAAGAGGTTGGAGAGATTTCAACTGAAATGGCACTTTCATGGGGTTGTACAGGACCAATGCTTAGAGCATCTGGAGTAGCTTGGGATATTCGTAAAGAGGAGCCGTATGAGCTCTATGATGAAGTAGAGTTTAATGTGCCTTTCTCAGATAAGGGTGATAACTTCGCTCGTTACCGTATATATATGGAAGAGATGAGAGAGTCTGCAAAGATTCTCTATCAAACGATAGATATGTATGAAGAGTGTGTTAAAAATGGAGAGACTGAGTTGATGGCTCACTCACCAAAGTATATCTCAGCACCAAAGCTAGATATCATGACGCAAAACTACTCTTTGATGCAGCACTTTGTACTTGTTACACAAGGTATGAGACCACCAGTAGGTGAGGTATATGTAGCGACTGAGTCACCAAAGGGTGAGCTAGGCTACTTTATCAACTCTCAGGGTGGACCATATCCATATAGACTCAAGCTTCGTGCACCATCTTTTTGGCACACGGGAATTTTAACTGACCTTTTACCTGGTCACTACATCCCTGACGTTGTTTCTATTATTGGTACTACTAATATTGTATTTGGTGAGGTTGACAGATGATTAGTTTAAGAAAAACAAAGAGCTTTGTTTTTTTAAACGAAGTAAATTTCGGCTTAAAATTTGGACTGCGAAACCAAGTTGATAGTAAGGATGTAAACTAATGAAAAGATATGATTTAAGACATTTAAAAGATGCATTTGAGCCTCGTATGAAAGAACTTCTTGATACTCACAAGGCTGGTGAAGTTGCAATTTTTCTTTTTGAAATTGGTGATTTTACACCTATCCAAAGAAGTGCGGATTTAGTAAAAGAGTCAGGGTATGAGCTGATGAACTCTTTAAAGTTCAACGAAGTCGACTGGACTATCGTAGTAAAAAAGTAAGCAGATAAAAGAGATGGGTACATTTATGAATTCAAAAAATATTGATGCAAGTTTATTTCAAAGATTTATGAATGCGTATAGCTCCATTAGTGGTCAAGTTCACTATAGTGGTTCTATTGAAAATGTAAAAGACGCTGATGCTATTGTTCTTATAGGAGCAAAAATAGCATCAGATAGCCCAAATCTCTATGAGACTTTGAAGCTTGTATCAAAAAAAGAGAGTTCTAAAATTGTGTATGCACATCCTATTGAAGATGCAGCGATGCAAAAAATTTCTACTCAGTTTATGAAATATGAGCCAGGTTCGGAAGAGGGTGTTCTTGCACTACTTGCGTATCATATTTTAAAAGACGTAAATTTGTCTGAAATGGAGAGAACTTTTTTAGATGATTTAGACTTAGCATATTTAGAGGCTGAGAGTAATACCGGTGAAGAAGAGTTCGATGAGCTTATCGAGTCGGTTGGAAAATCCAATAAGAGAGTATTAATAGTAGGAAACGACCTTATGGCACATCATAGAGCGGAAAATATTGCTAAAATCTGCGCAATGATTGAAAAGAACTCTGCATTTTCTCTTCTTATAGTGTCTGACTCTCAAGAGGCGATAGGTCAAGATAGTTCTAAAGAGTGCCTTGTAGAGTTAGAAGAGGTTGAGGACTTACCTGAATATAATGGAACGGTTATTTATAATTTAAATCCGACAGAGACAAGTGAGAGCTCTTTACTTGGTTCTGCACAGTTTGCACAAGCTGCTAGGATATCTGATGGAGATTATGTTTCTATCGTATTTGCTGGACAGGCTATAGAACGTGAATTTAAAATTGATAACGAACTAAAAGGGACGATTGCAATAAACCCAACATTCGATATCAATGTAGAAGCAAGAAGATACAAGTTTGAAAGATCTGAAATTAAGAAAATAAATCAAAGAGTGAGAGTAAGTTAAATGAGCAATGTAAATATAAAAATAGACGGAAAAGAGATTGTTACACAAGAGGGCGAGTTTATACTCAACGCAGCACGTGCAAATGATATTTTCATACCTGCAATCTGTTATCTCACAAGATGTAGTCCGACACTTGCTTGTCGTATATGTCTTGTAGAGGCTGATGGTAAACAGGTTTACGCTTGTAATGCTAAAGCTAAAGATGGCATGGAAATTACTACGACAACTGAAAATATAGAAAAAGAGCGTCGCGCTATCATGGAAGTATATGATGTGAATCATCCACTACAGTGTGGAGTATGTGACCAATCGGGTGAGTGTGAACTACAAAACTACACTCTTGAGATTGGGGTGGATTCTCAAAGCTATACAGTAAAAGACGTAGATAGAAGCGCTCATGATTGGGGTCATTTACACTATGATCCGGGTCTCTGTATAGTATGTGAGCGTTGTGTTACTGCTTGTAAAGATATGATAGGGGATAACTCCCTTAAGACTATCGCACGTGGAGCAGATGCTCTTGACGCTGAGTATAAAGCTGAGATGCCTAAAGACGCATATGCAATGTGGAACAAGCTCAACAAGTCTGTAATCGGTCTTACAAATGGAACAGATGTTCTTGACTGTACATCTTGTGGTGAGTGTGCCGCTGTTTGTCCGGTTGGAGCTCTAGTGGATACTGAGTTTATGTACAAGTCAAATGCTTGGGAGCTAAGCCAAGTCCCTGCGACATGTGGTCACTGTTCTGCTGGGTGTCAGATTACTTACGATACAAAACATACAAGTATTGACAATCCAGAGGACAAAATCTATCGTGTTATGAATGAGTGGAACTATGTATCATTATGTGGTGCTGGTCGTTATGGTTTTGACTATGAGAACGCAGATGTAGAAAAAGATGAAGTGGCGTTTAACAGTGCAGTTGAAGCATTCAAAAAAGCAGACACTATTAAGTTTACTTCTACTATTACAAATGAAGAAGCTCTTATTTTAGAAAAACTAAGAGAGAAGCATGGATACAAACTTGTGAACGAAGAAGCTCGCTCATTTCAAACTTTTATGAGTGACTACTCAGAGCTAAGTGGAACTTCTCTTTACTCTACAGACTTAAAAGAAACTGCAAACACAAACTTCATAGTGAGTCTTGGAACAGCGATTAAGAGTGATAATCCAAATGCAAGATACGCTCTTAATAATTCACTCACAGTAAATAAAGGTGCTGGAATCTACTTCCACCCAGTAGCAGATCCTGTTGTAAGCGCTATGAGTAAAAACTTGTTAACAGTACAGCATAAACCACTTCAAGAAGAGACGGCACTCTATCTTTTACTCGATCTATTTGCAGATAAGAGTAAATTACCAACTACTATAGTTGAGTATCTTGCATCTTTTCACTCTATGAAAACTGTTACAGTTACAGAGACAGTAAAAGAGAAAATCGTTGAAATAACTACTGAAATGGAGAGAGATCCAGATACTGGTATGGAGAGAGAAGTAGAAGTTGATAGATCAAGAACAGTGACTAAAAAAGTAGATAAAGAAGTTGAAGTTGATGATAATAGACTTGTAACTATGCTTGGTCTTGGAGATGATTTCGCTGCAACTTTTGAGAAGCTGATGAAGAAAAAAGACTCTTTCTCTCTTATCGCTGGACCAGATTTATACAACCATCCAAACTCAAAAAATATTGCTCGTTTAATCGCATTACTAGAGAAGTACTCAGCGTTTAGTGTAGTGATGATTCCTACCCTTACTAATACTCTTGGCGTTTCGATGATAAATGAGCTTTCAAGCGAAGCTGGAAGCTATAGTATAGGTTACAACACTAAAGCGGACTTTACTCTTTCAGCTCTTGGTGATGGAGATTTAGATATGCCAGCAATCAATCAGCAAGAGGGAACACTTACAAGTATTAATAAGCGTGTAAACCCTACAAACGCAGCTCTTAGTTATGGTGGTTATACTCTTAATGATATTGCAAATGAGCTTGGCTTAGATGCTGAGTATACTATCGATTATACTCTACAGCTAGGTGAAAAGGCTGGTTTTGAAGCGGTTGAGTTTGACTCGCTTCCAAATCACTATACAAATGCAGGCGAAGAGATTCGTGGCTATGAGCTAAAGTCAGAACCTGTAGAAGTTACATCAGATGAGAGCGTAGAGAAGATAGATGAATCAGCTGTTTTAGAAAGTGGTGTAATTTACCTAGCTAACCCTGTAAGACAGTTTACTGACTTTACAAATAAAACAAGCCAGTTAGATGAGAAGAGTGGTGTTTACATGAGCGAAGAAGCACTCTCTAAGTCTGAGTTAAATGAAGGCGATAGCGTTAAAGTAAAAACTCAAAATGGAGAGCTTACGGCAAACATAATTAGCGATAATAAGATTGCTGGTGATATCGTGGTGCTTCCTACTTTTGATTCAAATCTAAATTCAGAGGCTTTAGTAGACGGTTACCGTTTTGCAACAGCTTCGATTGAAAAGGTGTAATATATGGATACAGCATATTTAATAGAAACGGTTATTAAAGTCGTTGTTATTTTACTAGTATTTTCAGCTTTAGCTGGTATTGGTACATACTTTGAGCGTAAGGTTCTTGCGTTTATGCAACGTCGTCTTGGACCGATGAATGTAGGTCCTTTTGGGCTTTTACAAGTTGGTGCTGATGGTATCAAACTGTTTACAAAAGAGGATATTATTCCAACTAGTGTAGTTGCTCCTATTTTTAAGATAGCACCAGTAATTACAGCAGCTACTGCGTTTATGGCTGCAGCGGCTATTCCTTTTTTACCACAGTTTGAACTGTTTGGCTACACAGTACATCCTATCGTAGCGGATATCGATGTAGGTATCCTTTATATTCTTGGTGTTATGGCTGTTGGTCTTTTTGGTCCTCTTCTTGGTGGTATGGCTTCAGCAAATAAGTTTGCTCTGCTTTCAGCTGCTCGTGCTGCTGCAGTATTTATATCTTATGAAGTTGTAACTGGTCTATCTATCTTAGCTCCTATTATGATGGTTGGGTCACTGTCTCTGATAGATTTTAACAACTATCAAGCGGGTGGCATTGGTGATTGGATTGTTTGGTCACAACCAGTGGCGTTTGTTCTTTTTTGGATCGCAGCGTTTGCTGAGACTGGTCGTACTCCATTTCACCTAATTGCAAATGATCATGAGATTATTGATGGTTTTGGTACTGAGTACTCTGGTATGCGATGGGGACTTTTCTTCATTGGTGAGTATGCAAACATGTTCTTTATCTCATTTGTAATTCCTATTATCTTCTTAGGTGGTTTTGGTGATGGCTCACTACTGGGTGCATTAGCACTACTTGGTAAGATGGCATTTTTCTTCTTCTTTTTCTTATGGACAAGAGCTGCATGGCCAGATGTGAGACCAGATCAACTTATGTGGTTGTGTTGGAAAGTACTTATGCCAATAGCGGTGATAAATGTTGTTATCACTGGCTTAGTGATGATGTTTTAAGGGATGATGATGGAACAGTTTAATAATAGAAACGTAGCCGATAACGGCTACTATATGGTAGATATTGAAGATTATCCAACTGATGGTTGGGGTAAGTTCAAGCGTGTTGTAAAGAGAACCTTTAAAGGAGAGCTTTTTGTTGGTCTCTGGGTTGTAATGCGTGAGATGATAAAGTTTGATATTCATACTGTCTCTTATCCTGAAGAAAAGATGCCTATTGGACCACGTTATCGTGCAGTTCATGAGATGAAAAGACTTTGGGAATCTGATGCTGAAAGATGTATCGGTTGTGGTCTTTGTGAAAAAATTTGTATCTCAGATTGTATTCGTATGGACACTAAGATAGATGAAAATTCACGTAAGGAAGTTTCAGAGTACACTATTAACCTTGGTCGCTGTATCTTTTGTGGTTACTGTGCTGAAGTTTGTCCAGAGTTAGCGATTACTCACGGTGGTGAGTATGAGCAGGCTTCAGAGCAAAGAGAACATTTCGTTGACTATGAATATATGTTAACACCGATTGACGTAATGAAAGCCGGAGCTCAAAAAGAGTTTGAAGGTTATGGGGCTATTACGCCACATGAAGATGAGCGCGTGAAGAAAACGCCTCTATCATACTAAGGAGAATTGATTATGTTTGAAGCAGTAGCATTTTACCTATTTGCATTTTTAACAATAGCGATGTTTTTTATAACGGTAACTACATCACAGGCGTTATATGCACTCACTGCATTAGCAGCGGGGATGATTTTTATATCAGCATTTTTCTTTATTTTAGGTGCTGATTTTTTAGGTGCGATTCAAATTATCGTATATACTGGGGCTGTAATGGCTCTATATGCTTTTGGAATGATGTTTTTTGACACAACAAGAGAAGTTAAAGAGAAGCAGGGGAACAAGTTTATTGTTGTTGGTCTTTCTGCTTTAGCGGCAGTAATGGTCGTAGCTATTTTTGCAGCTCCTATCGTTGCAGATAATATCACTGCACTCTATCCTGTAGTAGAAGGTGCTGGAAATACTCAAAACGTAGGTTTAGTACTCTTTACTAAATACCTAGTTCCATTTGAAGTTGCAGCAGTTATGTTACTTGTTGCAATGGTTGCTGGTATCGTACTAGCTGGTAAGAAAATGGACTTATCTCTTACTCTGTATAATGCTAAAGAGATGCAAGAGATGGACGATAAAATCAACAAAAAGGTGCTTTCATGATGGAAATTGGTCTTAGCCACTATCTCGTTCTATCTACTATATTATTCGCTATTGGTCTAATAGGAGTAATGAGAAGGAAGAACCTTTTAATGCTATTTTTCGCTACAGAGATATTACTAAATGCTGTAAATATTGGTTTTGCTGCGATTTCACACTACTATGGTGACTTAACTGGACAGATGTTTGCATTTTTTGTAATAGCAATTGCTGCTTCTGAGTTAGCTGTAGGACTTGGTCTTCTGATCGTTTGGTTTAAACGCCACGGTACAATTGACCTTGATACAATGACAAGCATGAGAGGATAACTAGATGGAAAAATATTTATATATAGCACTTTTTGCACCACTTGTGAGTTCTCTGTTTAGTGCACTTTTTACAAACACTCCAAAGAAGCAGTTTGTTGGGATTATAGCTAGTCTTTTAATATTTAGCGCATTTGTAAGTAGTTCTATCCTTCTTAACCATATCTTGAATGGTGGAGAAGCAGTTCATGTTGAGCTAATGACTTGGATGGCTACTGGTAACTTATACATTCCTTTTGGTTTTGTAGTTGATCAAATTTCTGTAACTATGATGATGGTTGTAACACTGGTTTCAACTATAGTACATATCTACTCTATAGGTTATATGGACCACGATAAAGGCTTTAACAGATTCTTCGCATGGTTATCAGCGTTTGTATTTTCAATGATGATTCTGGTAATGAGTGATAACTTTGCTGGTCTATTTATTGGATGGGAAGGTGTTGGTTTATGTTCTTGGGGTCTTATTGGTTTCTGGTTTCACAAGGAGATTGCTACTTGGGCAGCTAATGAAGCATTTATCATGAACCGTATCGCTGACCTTGGAATGCTTATTGGTATCTTCTTGGTATATTGGAACACAGGTTCACTTCAGTATGAGATAGCTTTTGCTGCAATGCCGGCTCTTGATGCTTCTACTTTAACATGGATAGGTATATTTTTATTTATCGGTGCTATGGGTAAATCTGCTCAGTTTCCACTTCATACTTGGCTTGCTGACGCTATGGAAGGTCCAACGCCAGTTTCTGCACTTATTCATGCAGCGACAATGGTTACAGCAGGTGTTTACTTAGTTATTCGCTCAAACGAACTTTATGATTTGATTCCTCATATAGGTTTATTTATTGCTAGTCTTGGTGCATTTGTTGCTCTTTTTGCTGCGTCTATGGCACTTGTAAATCGTGATATGAAAAGAATTATTGCTTACTCTACACTTTCTCAGCTAGGGTATATGTTTGTTGCTGCTGGTCTGGGTGCTTACTGGGTTGCTCTATTTCACCTTATGGCTCACGCATTCTTTAAAGCACTTCTTTTCCTTGGGGCTGGTAATGTTATGCATGCTATGCATGATGAACTTGATCCATTTAAAATGGGTGGACTCAAGAAGAAGATGAAGTGGACAGCGATTATGATGACATTAGCGTCTATCGCTCTTGCGGGTATATTCCCACTCGCTGGTTTCTTCTCTAAAGATGCAATACTTGAGTCGGCGTTTGTGACTCATCACTATATCATCTACTCAGTACTTCTTTTTACTGCAGGTCTTACAGCATTCTATTCATTTAGACTTGTTGCTATGATTTTCCATGGTGAAGAGCGTTACAAACTTTTTGGTATTGACCCACACGAAGCGTATAAGTTTATGCTAGTTGGGATGAGTCCGCTTCTTGTTCTTGCTATTATTGCAGGGTCACTTAAAGGGACTTACTTTGAGATGGTAACTGCTATGCTTCCAAATATAGAGTACCATATACACTCTCATTTAGTTTACTGGGTCATGACTATAGGAACACAAGTTTTTGTAGCTGGAGCAATCATGTACGCTTATAAAAAGTATGCATTCTCTCCAGTAACAGTTCCAGATGGAACAAGCAAGATGGAAAACAGTTTTGCATACAAATTACTTATCAACCAGTACTATATCCCTTATGCTTACGAAGAGTTTATTGTTAAACCCTATAGAGAGTTATCAGCTGTTTTATGGACTGTTGATCAAAAAGTAGTAGACGCTACAGTAGATGGTATCGCTAACATTTTTTATAAAACGGGTGTAAATACAAGAGATATGCAGAGTGGAAACTTATCTACAATGTTAAAATGGATGGTGGCAGGTACGATTGCCTTACTATCATTAGCTGTTGTTTTTGGACTTGCAGCTAGATATTCTGGTGAGATAACTACTATCTTATCAGGTTTAGGAGTTTAGTATATGTTAGATCATATTTTAAGTGTTTTAATTTTCTTTCCAGCACTCGCGGGTGTTTTTGGATTTGCTATTCAAAAAGATAGTATTAGAGCTTACGGAGTTGCTGTAGCAGCTATTGAGTTTGCTTTAAGTTTATGGTTATGGTTTGCATTTGATAACAGTGTTTCAGGCATGCAGTTTATGGAAAATATTCCTTTAGTTCCAGCGTTCGGGATTAACTATATTTTAGGTGTAGATGGAATTTCTCTTTTCATTATCATCCTAGCCGCTTTCTTTACTATGATAGGTATCGCTTCACTTACGGATACTCCAAATGTAAAAAACATGATTGTTACTCTTCTATTTTTACAGATGACTATGATTGGTGTATTTGCTGCGCTTGATGCTATAGTGTTCTATGTATTTTGGGAGCTTTCACTTGTACCAATGTTATATATCATTGGTGCATGGGGTGGGCCTCTTCGCGTTTATGCATCTGTTAAGTTTTTCTTGTACACGTTTACAGGTTCGCTTGTTATGCTTGTGGGTATGCTATTCATGGCTTACTTCTTTTATCAAGCAACAGGAACATGGAGTTTCGCGATTCTTGACTGGTATAGACTTATACTTCCAGAGAGTTTTCAACTTTGGTTATTTGCAGCCTTTTTTATGGGTTTTGCTATTAAGGTTCCAATGTTTCCATTTCATACATGGTTGCCATATGCTCACGGTCAAGCACCAACTATCGGTTCGGTAATACTAGCAGCAATACTTTTAAAAATGGGTACGTATGCATTTATCCGTTTTTCACTTCCATTATTTCCTGACGCATCGGTGTACTTTATGTATCCAATAGCAGTGATATCAATCATTATGATTGTATACACTGCGATGGTCGCATATGCTCAAAAAGATGTTAAGCAGGTTGTTGCTTACTCATCAGTTTCACATATGGGTGTTATCATACTTGGTACTTTTGCATTAAATGTAGAAGGTATTACAGGTTCAATCTTTTTAATGATTGCGCACGGTGTTGTCTCAGGTGCTCTGTTTTTACTAGTAGGTGTTATTTATGATAGACGTCATACGAAGATGATGGATCAGTTTGGTGGTTTGGCTCATGTTATGCCTAAGTACGCTACTATATTTGGTCTAATGATGATGGCTTCAGTTGGTATGCCTCTAACTATTAACTTTGTTGGAGAGTTTCTTTCACTTCTAGGTTTTTATCAGCAGTCACATATATTAACACTACTTGCAGGTATTGCGATCATTGTTGGTGCTATCTACATGTTAGCAGCTTACAAAAAGATGTTTTTTGGGGAAGTTACTATAGAAGAGAACAGAAATCTTCCAGATGTAAACAAACGCGAGCTTGTTGCACTTGTTCCACTTGCTATTATAACTATATGGTTAGGTATATACCCTAAACCAATTCTCGACCCAATCAATAACTCTGTTGAGTCTGTTGTACAGTTAATGCATAACAAGTCTACAACAGAGGAAGCTAAAAAAAGAATACCAAATATAAGTGGTGTTGTTATTAGTAAAACTTCAGCTACGGAGGCACACTAATGTTAAATCCTATCAATGTTTCTTTAGAGTCTTTAAATTTAATCACGTTAGCACCAATGCTAATACCTGTAATAGGTGCTCTTTTAATACTCGTAATAGATGTAATAAAAGGCGGTCTTGATAAGTCTCTCTATATTGTACTTAGTATACTTTTCTTAGCACTTGATTTTGGTGCTCTACTTAACTCTGCTGGTATCTTCACTAGAGATGGCATTATGTTAGGTATGTTTAACGTGATGCTCATAGATGGTTTAGCTATTCTTTCGCAGTTCATTATAGTTGCTACGAGTATGCTTTTTATTCCACTGGCATTTACACATAAACGTTTTCATGAGTTTTCATATCCGGAATTTTTTGCACTGTTTTTATTTATGATTAGTGGATTCCAATTTATGGTCGCTAGTGATAATCTTATTTTAATTTTTGTTGGTCTAGAAACTGCTTCATTAGCACTTTATACTCTTATTGCTATGCATAACCGTGACAAGTCATTTGAGGCTGCTGTTAAGTACTTCACTATGGGTGCTTTAGCTGCTGGTTTTTACTCATTTGGTTCGATGGTGTTTTATGCACTTACGGGTTCAGTGGAAATCAATCAAATCGCTACTGTCTTAGCGGCTAATGAGTATGCTGATGTCGGTTATGTTTTAGTGGCAGTTACATTTTTACTAGCATCATTTGGGTTTAAACTTTCACTTGTTCCTTTTCATACATGGGCGCCTGACGTTTATGAGGGTTCATCCGCTGCAATGGCGGGGTATATGTCTATCGTACCAAAAATAGCTGCATTTGTTGTAGCTATGAGACTCTTTGAGTTTTTAATTCATAGTGGAGTGGTTTGGTTAGAGATAGTTCTTTATATCTTTGTAGTAGTTACAATGACTGCAGCAAATATATGGGCACTAGTTCAGACTGATGTAAAACGTATGCTTGCATATAGTTCTATATCTCATGCTGGTTTTGTGATGGCTGCTATCTTGATTGGAACTACACAATCAAATAGTGCACTTTTTCTTTACTGGATACTATTTAGTTTCACTAACTTAGGATCATTTTCTATGCTCTGGATGTCTCGTCAGAAACACCTTCCAGAACACCAGATGTCAGATCATAGTTATGATAAGTTTGCAGGAATGATTAAAACAGCTCCAGTGGCAGCTTCAATCATGGGTCTATTTATGTTAAGCCTCGCTGGTTTACCCCCATTTGCACTATTTTGGGGTAAACTATACATGATTTCTTCAGCGGTTACTGGTGGATATACAGGACTGGCATTAATCATGGCACTTAACTCGGCTATCGCTGGTTACTATTACATTAAGCTAATAGTTTATATGTTCATGAAAGAACCAGTTATGGGTAATGATGGACATGTGTACGTAGCTAATGCGACTCTTGCATTAAAATCGATTATAGGTTTTGCAGCAGTAGGAACTATATTTGCTTTTGTAGCACTAAATCCTATATTAGAGTTCGTTACTGCATTTGTTTATAACAGCGGATACTAATATATAAAACGAGGAGAGTATAATTTGTTTAAATGGATACTCTTCTCTCTTCTCTCTACAAATGTTTTTGCACTAGAAATTTCTATTGATAGTGCAAAAGATGATTTCTCCCGTTATTCATCTTTGCATCTATCTGATAATCATAACTTTGTTTGTCAAGAGATTAAAGATGACTTTCTGGTTGTAACAGAGGTTGTTTGTGCCTTTTCAAAAAGACCATCTCAAGATATAAAAAAACTTCAAAATGACTTTTTTAGAGTGAATACATTCATAAAAAAAGGAACCTTTTTTCTCTCAATAAAACCATTTTACAAAATAAAACTTATCGCGGATATTTTTGATCTCTCAAAAGAAGATAGTGTATACTCTGCTAAAGTTGAGAAATCTAAAAGTTGGATTCTACTTGGATATAAAGACACTCTGCCACTTATAAGCAATAGAGATAGACCAGACATCAGTCTGAACTTGCCTTTTTATATGGATAGGGATAAGTTACCATATGTTGGAAGTTTAGACATTAAAGGCAATCCAGTTCACATTAAAAAAGTTGGAGACGTAAAAGATTATTTAAAAGTTAAAAAGTACTATGAAGAGAAAAAGTATGAGCTCTGTATGGATATTACGGATGATATTTTAGAGGAGTATCCAAACACACTTTTTAAAGCAGAACTTATATACTATAAAATCAAGCTCTATTCAAAATTAAAAGATTATGATAATGTCATAAGCAGTGCAAAAGAGTTCTTTAGAGACTACTCCGCAAGTGATAACATACCAGAAGTACTCTCTTTAACTGCAGAAGCATACTCCGAAATCGGAATAAATATTGATGCTGATTACTTTTTTGATAGGCTCTTTAGCGAGCATCCAGATTCGATTTTTACGCAGTGGGGCTACATATACAAAGGTAAAATGCTAGAAGCTTCTGGCGGTGCAGCAAGTGCGCTGAAGTTTTATAAAAAAGCGCTCTATGGGACATCGGATATTGACGTAGCAGCTACCGCAGCATTTAATATCGCAAACCTAAGACAAAATAAATCAATAAGTGATGCAAAGAAGTACGTTGATAAAATTTTAAAAGCGAAGCCAAGCTATTTTGCCCAAAAGTACAAAGAGTCAAAATTGATGATGTTTACTTTTAGAGATGAAGCGGCTTATGAGAGCGCAGCAGAGATTGCTCAAGCACTTTTAAATGAAATTGACCCTACTTATGACGACTATGAAGAACTTCTTGCTCAGGTGGCTCTATGGCTAGCAAAGAGTCAAAATAAAACTTCAGCCCTGCAAGCACTCAACAAATACTTAAAACAGTTTCCAGATGGTGATTACATATACAAAGTTCAGATTGCAAAAGATGGACTCTTTTTTGAAACTCCAGATTTAAACACTTCATCAAGACTACAAGAGTATGAGAAACTCATAACTGAGTATCCAAACGATACTATTGGAAATAGGGCGATATATGAAAGGTCTAAATTACTCTTAGAGAGTGAGATGTACTCTGAAATTTTAGATTCTAAAGAGGAACTACTAGCTCTTGATATGCAAATATATTCGGATAAGGAAAATATAGTCGATGAAGCTGCAGTTGGCATGATGGAACTATCTCTTAAGAACAAAGAGTGTAAGGAAGTGCTCAATATTTCCCATGAGTATAATATTACTCTTTCAGATGAGTGGGACGACGGCATTTACGAGTGTGCAATGAAAGGTGGCGATTATCAACTAAGCAAAAGTATCTGCAGTAAAAATTTTAAGAGTCAAGATATAGAGCAGAGAAAAAAATGGTTATATAGATATGTAAAAGTTGATTTTGCAACTGGAAACTATAGCGACGTTATCGATGCAAGTAAAGATCTCATCTCACTTATAGAAGATGATAAAGAGTCAGAGTATAGAGATGTTTACAGATACATATTTGATACGTACAATAGATTAGAGAAAAAGGATGAGATGATTGAGGCTATGTCAAGCATCGAGAAAGAGTTTGGTCTTGATTCAAAGGAGATAGAGCGATATATCTCAGTGATGTCTATTGGAAGTGAGAGAAAAGATGATAATATAGTTATCGACTATGGCTCAAAGGTTTTAAATATCCAAAAAAGAACTGCCTCAAGTGCGCAAAGTCCATATCTTGAGTTTACTCTCTATCAGTCTTATGTCAACAAAGAGGAGTACGAGAGTGCTTTAGACGTTATATCTGTACTTGATAAGATGGAATTATCTAACAGTGATCGATCTAGGCAAAAGTACTTAAAAGGAACGACTTTAGATAAGTTGTGGAGAAACGATGAAGGAAAAAAAGCATATCAAGAAGCGATAGAGGCGGATGCAAGCTCTGCTTGGGCGAAACTAGCAAAGAGTGCTCAGAGTATTTAAAACTCTGAGTTTTCAAGTAGCTACTTAAAGTCCTAGACAATCAGTGATACTATAGAGACCAGCATCTTTACCTATTAGCCACCCACCAGCTCGAATGGCACCTTTGGAGAATGTATTTCTAGACGTTGCAGTATGGTTTAGTTCTAAGAACTCTCCATCGTTATAAAATCCAACAGTATGGCGACCAACAATGTCTCCACCTCTAAGAGCCATAACTGCAATCTCATCATCGCTTCTCTCGCCAATGTTTCCATCACGTCCACTTATACGGACTTTATCAAGGTCTAAATTACGACCACGTGCAGCATGCTCACCCAGAGTTAATGCGGTGCCGCTAGGAGCATCTTTTTTGTGTTTATGGTGCATCTCTACGATTTCTATGTTAAACTCTTCTAGAGCAGCTGAGGCTTGTTCCACGAGTTTATTTAAAAGTGCAACTCCTAGAGACATATTTGTCGCATAAAGTATAGGCATCAGTTCGCTTGCATCTTTGAGTAGGTTAAGCTGATGAGTATTGAGACCCGTTGTTCCAATGACTAAAGGTTTAGGTGTAGCAAGTGCAGCTTCTAAAAGCATTTCACAAGCATCAGGTAGAGAGAAGTCTATGACAACGTCACAAGCGTTTAAAAAGGCTTTCATATCAGTAGTAATTAAGATAGAAGGATCTATAGAGAAGTCTAAAGAGTTTCTAACATATACACTGCTAACGCTCATTTGAGGCGTATCTTTTAAATCTTCTAGGAGTAGTTTTCCAACACGGCCACTCGCTCCAAATATTCCTACTTTTGTCATGTCTCTCACCTCTGTCAATAATGTTTTTAAAATAATACCAAATTATTAGTACTCTTTTGGTTAATTCAAACGAAGTTTTTTGATAACCTCTTTAATGACTTGAGTACTTACTTCAGGATTGTTTTCAATGATACAATACTCTAAATAAACACTAAAAGAGTCACATCATGCCAACAAGACCAAGAATAGATATAGCGGGTTATCTATAATGTCCCCAGAAAAACAAACCACTTAATAAAACGGCAACTATTCATAAAGTTGTTGTGCATGATTACTGTTTGATGGACAACCATTACCATCTACTTGTTGAAACACAAACTGATAATCTTTCAGCTTTTATGAGATTTATTAGTGCAAA
>JAYEHI010000333.1:0-4334 GCA_034659455.1 Campylobacterota bacterium
AATGGAGTGGACATATCTCTGTTTCTTGGAAGAAATGTAGTGCCTTACTTGAACATGAAGAGCATGAGAGAAAAAGAGATAGAGCTTGACAACCGACTCCTTAGAATATCTAAAATTTATTTTACTAAGAAGGAGTCTAGCAGATAAGATTGAGAACTCTCTATCTTAACTTCATCTATTTTCCATACTTTTCATAAGACTCTTGAAGTCTAAATGCATGTTCTTGTATGTATGAGAGTTGAAGCCTATTTCTATTATAGAAATAACTCTCTGAATCTATAGCAACTTTTGGGTCAAAGTTTGACCCTGGGACAAGCGTATTTCTCTTATCATCTCTTAGTATCGTTGTCCTTGTTCTATGCTTATAGGCATTTGTTCCTCGAAGCTGTCCATATTTAAAGTTTGGAGTCTCTTTTGGTGTAAGTGGTATCTCAAACCCAAAGCCAATATACTTATTAACGGTTTCATTTACACTTGTTTGAAAATAAGGTATAGAGTGCTGATACTCTATAAAAAGTGCAGTATCCCCAAAAAAGCGCTTCATTCTCAGATCAAATCCTTTGTCTCGGTTCCAAAACTGTCCTAATTTTACCTCACCTAAGATGTCATAACTCTCAAAGAGATAGCTGTAATTTGCAAGATAGACCTCTCTAAGCGGTATCCGTCCATAGTAGTAGACAACCATCGGATCATCCTCTTGAAACTCTTGAAATATTCCATATTTGAGTTGCAATGTATGGTTTCCGTAGTTATAGGCAAACTGATCCATAAAGCCGTAGAAGTTCTGCTGAAATGTTCCGATACTCAGAGTATTCATAGCTCCAAAGAGATTATTACTCATATGAAGCATAACACTCTGCATATTAGAGCCATCTTCATAGAGTTTCAAAAACCACCCAAAGCGTTCACTATAGTCTGAATCATGTATGTGAATATCGCCGACTGCAGTGAGATCTATACCATCATAAAGATTCAACTGCAGCTTTGAGCGAAGCCATAGTTTGTAGGTAAAGACTCCAAACTCATTAGCTAAAAATGTTTTCATATAGGGTTTAAGCTCTACTTTTGGTCTATAGAGCGAGCTGTTTTCTCGCTCATAAACAACACTATAGTTACTCAAATCAACCTTAGAGATTTTCTGAAGTGAACTAGTAAACTGCTGCTTATTTTCAACTGTAGGACTCCTATAAAACTCTTTTGCTTTTTGAAGATTCCCGCTTAGAGTTATGACAGAAACACCACTCTTAAAACTCTCTAAAACAAGCCGCTCATACTCACTCTGCGCTAGTAAGCCTATGATAACACCCATGGCATCTAACTCATTCCAAAGATAGACGCTATTTTCATACCCTATATAGACTTTTTTGTCTCTATATGCCAGTGTGACATTTTCAATGCCTAGAGCCACTAGTCTCTCTTTTATCGCAGAGAGCGAGAGAGCTTCTTGCTCTGGCTTTGGTTCATCTTGAAGTGTAGATTTAGCTTCATCTTGCTTTTTGGTGTCATTTTTTTGTATCTTCTCTTGCTCTTTATGGTTCTTACTGCTCCCCTTGGAGACATCACTACTTGTAAGAGCCTCCACTCTGCTACTCTGTGTATCCTCATAGAGGTTGAGTGTCATGTTAAGACCAAAGTTTCTACTGTAGTTATCTTTTACGTTACTACTGAGAACTGCATTAAACCCAACCCATGAACTCCATGAGCTTGGTGTCTCGACTCTCACACCTACGAACTGCTCGGTAGTGTCATCCTCTGCAAGCAGATAGAGCCATTCAAATGTCTGCACCTCTAGAGCACCAAAGATACCGTCCATGCGTCTGCTCTTTTGATAGTTGTTTTTTGCAGCCTTGCCGTACCCTAAAGAGGCTCTTACAAAGGAGACCTCTTTATCCATAACAACATAGTAGTTTCCATAACGATTAGCAGCCCCACCAAAATCTTGAGCACCTAGAGCAAAGTTTGGTAGATATTTATGTTTATAAGGGAGTTGGAATTTAAAGTTAAAAGAGAGGTCAATTATATCTCGACGTGGTGATATAGATAAATCCTCTGCAAAACGCGTAGTCTCTGCTACTCTCCCTTGAAACTCAAAGTGCGGTAGTATTCCTGCACCTATTATGTAATCATTGTGAAGTTTATAGGGCTTATCATACATATACTCTCTTGTAACATTATCGAGTTGATTATCGTAGTGTAGTCCTATCTCCCCCTCATCCATCACCTGAGCATTTGGAGTGTTGACAACACCGGTGTATCCTTGATATGAGAGTGAGTGCGAGAGCTCTGCTGCGTCCACTAAAGAGAGTGAAAAAAAGAGTAAAAGAGTGGTCTGTTTCATGTTTAAAGATTCCTTGAATTTATGAGTGCATTATACGCTCTTAGTAGAAAAAAGTCACTGAAAAAAAAAGAAGATTGAAAAAAAGAGAGGGGGAAATATAATAGCTAGAGGCAGTAGCCTCTAACTCTTTAAAAAGAGGGTTCTATTCAGAACCTCCACCTGATCCTGTGACTTCGTTACACTCAGCCTGAAATCTAACATTATCATAGAAAAATGGAATTGTGCTATTATTTATATCTAGTACACCATTTTTAACTATAGTAGAAATCATATTTGATTCATATCTATCACCGGTTGTAGAAAATTTCACTGAAGTGTTTCTATCATCATAAACCGAAATTGTTGCATTTCCAGCTTCATTAGAAGCAGTTGCATACTCCCATTGTCCATTAGATAGTTGAACATAAACAGGAATAGAAGGAACTGCATCTGCTGTATTGGCCGCACCATCTTTACATCTCTCTACTACATTGAATGTCACATCCTTCTTCTCTGCAGGTTTTGGCAATGTCATATTTATTGCACAAGTATTACCTAAAATTTCTGTAACAACATCTTCTTGTTGACCATCATAGAAGAGTGTAAATTTAACAGGCATATTATTTGGAACATAGTAGATGTTATATTTTCCATTTGAGTCATACATAGTTTTGTTAAAACCATCTCCTTTTAATTTAAGTGTTGTATTGTAACCAGCACCATTCTCAATAGTCACAGTCGTCATTGAACATGTTGGTGTTCTGAACCAGTCAAGATTCCAATAACTAAGGTGTGTTGCTTTATATTTTACTGCCCACAAACTATTGTCATCAGGATTTTCAATTACAGTACCTTCAGCTTCATACTTCCACTTTCCTTCTATCTCATCATAACTCCAGATAGGAATTTCATCTCCAAATTTAATATCTTCGCCAGTTGCAGGGTTAAAAGTACCCTTAGGAACAGTCATCGCAATCTCTATTCCCTCACCATCAAAGTTCTTAATAACATTACCATCCTCATCTGTCATCTGAATAGACGTAAAACCTGCCGAGATGAAGTTAACCTCTTGTGTACTAGTTTGTTCATCACTTCCAGTTGGAACATCTTCAGCTAAAGCAACAAGTCCACCAGGGAAAGACTCTGTAGTGCTATCGTCATAGTGAACTGCTTGAACAGTTACTGCACCTTGTGCAGGTTCCCCAGTTGCTGTCGTCATTTTAGTATCTTTAGGAATTACAATTTTTGTTACGGGAGCCTTGCCAGCAGTATCTCCACCAACAGTAACATTTGTATCTTTTGTTACTTTACCCGCATCTTCACCTGTACCTACTGCCACATTTGCTTCAGCCAGTTCAATACCTTCGATTTCTGCTTCAAGATTAAACTCAAGAAGCTCAATAGTTTGCTGATTGGTTCCTTCTGTAACATTAAGTTCTAGACCTGAGTTAACATAACCCTCTTTTGAAGCAACAACTCTCACTCGCTCACCAGACTTACTATAAAATTGAGCAATTCCAATATCATTAGTCTCAACCATAGTGATAGCTTTTCCTTCTACATCTGTCGCTACACTATCTTCTTTTATGCTAACAGTAACATCTTCTATTGCTTCACCAGATGCAGTATCAACTACAGATATACTCACACCACTTTCAAATACTTTTGCTGTTGGTATATCTCCTATAACTGGTGGTTTTGAATCTGAATTATCCGTACACCCACTAAAAGCCAACAATCCCGCCAAAGAAACTGACATTAATATCTTCGTTTTCGTCTCCATATTACACTCCTGTTTTAAATATTTCGCCATATTATACTATATTTTTTTCATAAATTGTGATTAAATTAGCATCATAAGCTTTTTATCTTATTTTTACGACTTTATGTGGAGTCTCTTTGAAGACTTCTTTAAAGGCATTCGCTCTTACTTCTTTCATCTTTCCCGTTGCAAGGGGAGAGAGGAAGTATGCTAGGTCGATACACTCATCCGCATCATAGTTGTTGTCATGTAGAA
>JAYEHI010000334.1:0-4315 GCA_034659455.1 Campylobacterota bacterium
GGATAAACCCACTCGCCAAACTCCTGCATCAAAAAGTGTGCACCAACTGAGCAGTGCATCATCATAAGGTTTTTCTTTGAACCATCTATGGCGTTTTCACAAAGTTCTATCTGCTCTACCGCTTTTGTCTCGTCGTTCATGTGAGGCAAGGTGTGAAAGAGTATCTCATCAAATGCGATTGTTTTGTACTCTTGGCTGTAAGAGGTGTAGACATTCTCAAAGTTGTCAAATATTTTCATGATGGGAGTCGAGAGATTTGTCCGTGGTGTTGAGTGATTTCCAGCAATGATGATGAAGGGAATGTTTAGAGCATTTATGATTTTAAACTGTTCAAGTGCGAAGCTTATCGCTCGATTACTTGGGCTTGAGCGGTGAAAAAGATCACCTGTGTGAATGATGTAGTCAGGTTTGGTAAGTTTTATCTGCTCGACTACTTGAGAGAAGGCATCGTAAAAGTCTGCTTCTCTTTGGTTGATGTTTTCATCGTTTAAAATGTCTAAATCGTTATACCCTAAGTGAGTATCGCTAAAGTGTATGATTTTCAAAATGCTCTTAAACACTCTTTAACTCGGAGAGATCAAACTTGATAGTTTCATCTTTACATACTACAGTGATAAGACAAGCAGACTTTGAAATCTCTTGAGCATTTAGTATGTTAGTGAGTAGCTTATGCTTCTCTTTTGTCATTGGGTCGTAAACCAAAAGAGTATCTTCTTCTACAAGAAACAACCTTCCGCCTCCACAGCCATCACCTATGATACCCTCACAAACAAGTGGTGAGTCTAGGTTAAAACCATGGCTCATCTAAACACTCCTCTTTGCTCTCTTTTACAAACTCTAAAAACTCACTAGAGTTTTTGTCAAGTGCTATATACTCTTCATAGACATACTCTTTGAAGATAGCTTCATCTACACAAGTACAGAGTTTAGTATCATTTATGTCACTACAACTACTCAGCATCTCGATCTTTTGTGACTCTTCCCATCCAAAATAGCTCTTGTAGAATGGGTAGAGCGTCCACACAGCAAAACCAGCCGTTAGAACTATATTGAAAATATACTCGCGTTTTTTCGTCTCTTTGTATTTTTTCACATCATAAGCGATAAGCGCTACAAACACTATCTCCAAACCTATAATAAACCAGTCACTATCCATAAAATCAAACACTATTTTTCCTTAAAACTTTAAATTTGGTCGTAGTATGAGTTGATGGTTGTTCACCCCATCTTCTCTTAAAACACCACTATATTTTTCATCACTTGTGTAGAGATAACCGATCTCAATGCCGAGTGCTACTTTATCGCTCCAAGAGAGAGGTATTTTCTTCTCTATGGTTAACTCGGTATTTAGCAAGACTCCAGTCGTAGCACTTAACTCTATCAAGCTTGAAAATGCACTGTTATACAGACTCGACCAGACACTTTTTTTGTAGTCTATGCTGCTTCGTCTAGCTCCTATGTAAACAGAATCCACAAAGTTTTCATTTGCATTCGCCTTATATCCCACTCTAAAACTCCAGTCCAAGTCTCTATCTTGTTTCTCTCTTGTCCCTTTGAGCTTGTACTCGAAATTGACCCACTTGTTATAGTGAAGTAGATTATCCTTTATTGTACAGTCTCCTATCGTTACAAGGTAGCCAATATAGGCTCTATTTTTCCCTACTCTCTCATTTTCAAACTCTTCGTTGGAGTTTTTAAAAACCATCATTCTTCCAAAGAAAAATGAAAGTGAGTAAGGCTCTTCAAAACCTGCGGTAAGAGCCTTGACTAGACTAAAATTTTCTAAACTCGCTTGAGTATAGAGATTTTTTTGTTCTTGTCTAAAGTAGAGTCCAAATATAGGCATAGGATGAAGTGCCGCCTCTACTAAAAATATGTTTGGACTCAGACTCTTTAGCGTCAAATTGGTATATATCTGAGCCTCACTCATACCTGAAGCATCCGTGACATTGTTATCTTTATCAAGGTCTATAAACGCAGAGACATTTGAGTAATACGCATCTAGCTCATAATCGTACTCAATAAAATCCTCAGCGCATAGAGTCGTGCTTAGAGTAGAGAGAAAAATCAATACAGAGAGGAAAATCTTCATCAGCGGAGCCTTTTTATAGCCTCTGAACACATAGTCAAACCAAAGGTTGCAGTAACACCCATAAAACTGCCTTTCTCTTTTATGTTAGCCTCTTCTGATGAAAATATCACTTTATATTTCTTTTTAAATCCCCGTTTTTTCAGCTCATAGCGTATTTTAGAGCCAAACTTATCTCCATAACTCTTCCAGATATCATCGACTTTTATCTTCGTAGCATCCATTCTTTTTGCTCCACCAAAAGAGCTGATGAGTTTTTTATAGCATTTCTGAGCGAGTGCTAACTTGGCGTTTCTATCATCTATGGCATCTAAAACTAAGTCAAAAGGCTCAAAGTCAAAGTCCCAAACCCACTGCTCATCTATACGTTTTTCTATGATGGTTAGTTCTGGATAGTGGTGTTTGAGTGCTTCAACCTTTACTTCACCCTCATGGAGTTCTGACCACATTTGACGGTTTTGGTTGGAGTCATCATAAGTGTCAAAGTCAACTATAGTGATGTTTTTCACCCCACTACGGTAGAGACAATCAAGACAAAAACTCCCAACGCCACCAACTCCTAGAAGAATGATGTTAGCGTTTTGAAGTTTGTTAAAGTCCTCACCAAGAAGAAGTTCTATACGGTCGTACTTGCCCAATTAGTCTATCCACTCTTCAAGCTGTTTCATACTTTTGTATGCACTTAAATCAAGCATTATTGGCGTTATGGAGATATGTCCAGCTTGTATCGCATCAAAGTCTGTCATGCCCTCTTTTCCTTGACGTGAAGAGAACTCAAGCGGATGCAGACCTAACCAGTGGTACTCTTCTCCTCTTGGGTTTCTATGAAGATGGGAGTCGTTTGCATAGTGTCTGTACCCAGCATAGGTAACTTTCATCTGTGCACTCTGGGCATCAGGTGGAATGTTTATATTTAAAAACTCTCGTGCTGGTAGAGGGTATTTTCCCTCTCGTATTTTTGTCACTATGGTTTTGATAGTTTTTTTCGCAAGTGAAAAGTCTCCATCGGGGTTTGTGAAGTCCATCACTTGACTTATGGCGATAGAGGGAACATCATGCAGTACACCCTCCATAGCTCCAGCTGCCGTGCCTGAATAGGTGATATCCTCACCCATGTTTGAGCCACGATTTATACCACTCACTAGAAGGTCTGGTTTTTCGTTTTCATACATCGTACTCAAAGAGAGGTATACACAGTCCGTTGGTGTTCCATCTTCAAGCTTATAAAAGTCATCTCCTACACTTACAAAACGCAAGGGTCTCACAAGAGTCAAAGAGTGTCCACATGCCGATTTCTCATTTGCTGGAGCGACAACCGTCACCTCAACATCTTCTAACTCTCTAAGAGCTTCGACTAAACTAAGAAGTCCTTTTGCCTCATAACCATCATCATTTGTTACTAAAATTTTATACCCCAAGGGTGTTTCCTCACTTTATGCTTAGAGCATATTTTATTTATGTAGTATTCTATCTCATTTTGATAATATCTGTGATACACAAAGCTATTAACATTATTTTAGAAGAGGTGAGCAGATTACTTATCTATATTCTTCGCTTACTCTTATATACAGTCTTGATAACCTCTATCGTCTCATCCACATTTGAGAGAGCATAGTCCCACCCTTTTAAAGAAGCTTTTTTAAATGCCTCCACTCGTGCAGGATGAGTCTCTATCTCTTTGTCTGTAGTAAATAGAGTATCCCCATAAAAATCAACTCCATAGTTTAGGGGATTGATGATGTTAATTTCGATATTTTTTTCTTTTAACATATAAGGTTCATTACTTAAATAAGCACTAGTAACGTCTACTTCATCTCTTATTAACTCACCGGTTGTGAAATCTAAAGGTCTGTACTCATACATACTTTCAGTTATTTTAGCGCTTTGAAGCATCGTTAAATATGGTGTATCTTCTAGTCCTTTTTGAAAAGAGACTCTTTTGCCCTTCATCTCATAAGGGCTATATATTCCTGAATCTTTTTTTGAGATAAACACAAGAGGAGAGTGCTGAAATATAGCTGCTATTAATTTTACTGGCTTAGCTTTTGCTCTATAAAGTAGAAGTGTGGAGTCAGCCACACCATACTCAGCTTCACTATTTACGACCTGCTCTATGTTGTTTTTGCAAGGATTGCGCTCTAGCAACTCAACATCAAGACCCTCTTCTTTATAAAAACCTTTCTCTTGAGCCATATAGTAACCAGCAAACTGAAAAGAGTGAAACCA
>JAYEHI010000335.1:0-4301 GCA_034659455.1 Campylobacterota bacterium
GTACATATGTCACTTCCAAAATCTCAAGAGAACTACTACCAAGAGATAGGGAGAGCTGGGCGTGATGGAGAAGATAGCGAAGTTCTTCTTCTTTTTAATGCTGGCGATATGGTGCTTCACAAACGCTTCTTGCTTGACATAACGAATGAAGAGTACAAAACTCACTTAGAGACAAAAATAGACCAGATTTACAAATACTCAACCGGTGAAATCTGTTTTCATAAACAGCTTGCCGAGTACTTTGACGATACACTTGATGAGTGCAAAGATAGATGTGACAACTGTCTTAACTCCGATGATAAACGCCAAGATATAACTAAAGAGGCGCAGATGATTCTCTCTGCTATATATAAAACAGACCAAGGCTTTGGAAAAAACTATATCATAGATATTTTAAGAGGCTCAAGCGAGCAGAAAATCTTAACCAATGGTGCAGACAAACTCTCAGTTTATGCCATAGGTCTTGAGCTTAGTAAAAAAGAGTGGTTTATCATAGTTGAGCGTCTAATCGAACTCAAAATTATAACTCTTGGCGACTTTAGTGTTTTAAAACTTACTCACTCAGCCATAGAGATTTTAAAGTCTTTAAAAACTGTAGATATCAAATCTTCACGTTTACTCATCAATGTAAAAGAGAAGCAAATAAAACAAGACAGAGAGTTTGACTACGATGAAGAACTTTTTGAAAAGTTACGACTTAAACGCTCCCAACTTGCAAGCGAGTTTGGAGTTCCAGCATACATCATCTTTAGTGACAAAACACTCAAACACCTTGCAAACGATAGACCAATAGACAAGTCAAGCATGTTAGATGTAAATGGCATAGGTCAAAAAAAATACTCTCAATATGGAGAAGAGTTTTTGGATATCATCAACAATTAAACATATCTTATAAAACTTTAAAAAGAAGTCGCTACAATAACACACACCACTTATCAAGAAGGCAATTCCATGGCTGATAAAAAAATGATTTTAATAATAGAAGATGACCCACTCTCAAGGGACTCCCTTTTAATTGAACTTAAAAAATACAAAGGCTTTGAAGCTATATTCACCCAAACGTATAACGAAACCATGAAAACTCTTCGTGCAAGACATAAAGAGGTAGACTTTGCCATTGCTGATTTAAACCTACCTGATGCCAAGGGAAACCAGATAATCCAGCTAATTCGCTCCCATAAAATACCGGCAATAGCTTTTTCCGCTCATATGGACTCTAAACTTCGCGATATTATCTTTGAGAAGGGCATCATCGACTACGTCCTCAAAAGCAATAAAAACTCCGTACCCTACGCTATAAAAAGAATAGACAACTACCTCAAAAAACACACTACAAAAATTCTCATCGCCGATGACTCAAAACTCTATAGACAAAAAGCCATTGAGGCTTTAGAAAATATTGACATAGAGATTATTGAGTGTGAGGATGGTGCAGAGGCACTAAAGTATATGAAAAAAGAAAATCATGGTGTTTCTCTAATACTTACCGACTACCAGATGCCTAATATGGATGGACTTGAGCTTACGATGAATGTTCGAGCACTCTACAATAAAGATGAAGTCTCAATTATTACTATGAGTACCATCGACGATAGAGCGACTATCACTAAGTTTTTAAAAGTAGGAGCAAACGACTATCTTATCAAGCCCTTTAATAATGATGAGATTCTACTAAAAGTGCAGTCTCATCTTGAAATAGCAGAACTCTTTGAGAGATCGAAAGATTTGGCGAACAAAGACTTTCTCTCAGGTGCATACAACAGACGATACTTTTTTGAGTCTGGCAATGCCATTATGGAAAAAAACAGAAGAAAAAAACAAGACCTCGCTGTCGCTATGGTCGATATAGACTTCTTCAAAAAGATCAACGACACTTATGGACATGAGACTGGCGACGTCGCTATTAAAGAGACTATATACATTCTCAAACAAAACCTGCGCAACTCTGACCTTATCGCAAGATTTGGTGGTGAAGAGTTTGCTATACTTCTTGAAGATATATCACTCCAAAATGTAGAAGTACTCTTTGAAAAAGTGAGAGCCGCATTTGAAGCCAATGTTTTAAGTTTTAACAATAACGAAATTAAATTTACAGTCTCCATCGGGGTTTACTATGGAGCCGTAGAGTCACTCGACAAAGCCATAGCACTGTGTGATGAAGAGCTTTATAAAGCAAAAGAGACAGGAAGAAACAAGGTTCAAATCGCTCTAGGTTAATAATCTAAGCTAAAACCAACACCGACATTGTACCCCTCAAGCCCTTGAGATTGTACACTACTCACCTCCAAAAAAAACCTAGACGCCCACCAAGGTCCATCTGGAGTGTACAAGTATGCAAGAGCTCCTAGGGTACTATATACGTCAAACTTTACAACTTCTTCTACACTACCACTGAGGTAGTTGGCATGATAGTACCCCTCTAGTGTTGCATAATTTCTCTCAAATCTCATCAGTGCTGGTGTCTCCACTCCTAATGAGAGAGTCCATATCGTTGAATCACTCCTAAATGAGTTTAACTCATCAAAACTAAAAGTTGATTTGGTCTCATAAGATTTATAAACCAGAGCCGCATACGGCTTATACTCACCAAGCATAGGCTTATACTCTATATTTGCAAAGATTTCATAACTCAAGTTGTCATTATAGTTTTGGTTAAAAAAATCCTCTATAACATCACCCATATCTCCGTCTGGTTTCTTCACACTCGCACCTGATTTTGAGTAGAGAAGCTCAACTCCCCCTGAAACACTCAGCTCTTGAGACAACTTATACCTTGCTCCTCCCCCAAGTCCACCCGTATAAGTACGGAGGTGGTTATTATAGTCGAGTCTAGTATTTGGTGGTATAACAACATCTTGGGAGATAAAAACACGACTATAGCCAACATTTCCGACCATAAAAAAGTTTATGTTTGTATCTGACTCAAAATGGTATGTAAAGGGGAGATGATACACCTCCATATCTACACCTACATCACGAAAATGATATAGACCGGAGCTTAAACCCTCTTGAGAAGTAAAAATAAGAAGAGTATTAATACTTGCAATATGTGCTTCTTCGGCAATCTCTGCAGGAGTTTTAGCGTAAAGCATCACAGTTAAAAGAGAGGCTAAAAAGAGAGCAAGAAGTTTCATAAGTCTCTATCACTCAAAGGTTTTATGCTTTTATTGCAGGAAATTTTATGCTCCATATCGACAAGTTCCACTTGATCTAGCAGACTCAAAGAGGCAAGTGTTGAAGGACGAATTCCTTCGACTTTGCTAAGATATATATAAAAACCATTCTCATAGAGTCCTAGCCTTATCTGTAGTGCAATCGAATAAGTTGTAAGTATAGCGTCGTTTTTAACGAGCTCTTTTATATCTGCAAAATACTCTTTTGTCCAAAGAGTAGGATTTGCACTCGGTGAAAATGCATCTTGATAGACTATGTCAAAAGCCTTTTTCTCTTTAAAAAACCTCTCTTTTAAAGCTCTCAAGTACTCACGAGCATCACCTAAAAAAAGCTCTATATAGAGAGTATCATCCTCATAAACACCATCTTCGCTCAACTTCACGATAATCTCTTTTAAGCCCTCAAACTCTTTAGGGTAGCTAAAGTGCTTAAGCGATTTTATGAGCTCTTCATCGAGTTCTGGGGAGTAGATGTTTAGCTTAGTATCTGGTGCATTCTCTTTATAAAAAAGAAGAGTACATAGTGTGTTAAATCCTAAGCCATAACAGATGTCCAAGATGTAGAGCTCTTTTTTGTGAGCCTTCATTTTAAAAGCAGGTATCACATGCTTCTCGTAAGACTCTTTAAGTGCTCCATCTTTTGTAGAGTGGTAGTGCTCCTCATACTCTTTTGAGTAAGCGGTATATGAGCCATCATCGCTACGAACTTCTTCGTGTCTCTTGTCATTAAAATCTGTTTTTCGCATCAATATAAAATCTTTTTGCTTATTGTATCATATCACGAAATGATATAAAACTTATGAAGAGCAAGAGAGTTTAATATTTTTCAACTTTAAAGGTGTGGGCTTGCATAGGTGTTCTAGCTCTGGATGCTCATCAAAAGGAGCTAAAGCCACCTGCAAGAGTTCATTCACCATGCTAAAGTCACTCTCTTGAGCTTTTTCTATCGCCTCTTGGAGTATGTTGTTTTTGAGTATATACTTTGGATTCACAGTTAACATCTGCTCATGACGCTTAGCCTCGCTTAAGGGCTCTTTTTCTAAACGCAGACTATATTTATCCAACCATCTATCAAGGGGCTCTCTATTGAGTGCATTATCTAAGATAGCTCTTTTATCTCCATCAAAA
>JAYEHI010000336.1:0-4224 GCA_034659455.1 Campylobacterota bacterium
AACTCTCAAGTAGACTTGAGAAATCTCTTGAAGATATCAAAAGTGCCGCTTCACATGCTCAAGGTCTAGGACTTGAAGTAGCAGCTGGTCATGGTCTAAACTATCATAATGTCCATGAGATGATGAAAATAGAAGAGATAATAGAACTCAATATTGGTCAAAGCATCATAGCTAGAAGTGTTTTTACAGGTCTTAAAGATGCTGTTAAAGAGATGAAGAGACTCACTACTAGAGATGCATAAACCAACTCTAGCCATAAGTATTGGTGATCTTAACGGTGTCGGGATAGAGATAGCTCTAAAGTCCCATGAAGAGGTAAAAAAACTCTGTAATCCTATCTACTGTATAAATGCCAACCTCCTCTCACAAGCATCTAAACTTTTAGATACAACAATACCTCAAGACTTTACTCTTCAAGAAGTTGCTGGTGATTTTCAAATCACTCCAGCTCTTGTAAATGCAGACTCAGGGAGATACTCTTATGACTCTTTTATGGCAGCTATTAAGATGTGTGAAGAGAGAGAAGCTGATGGTGTTGTAACCATGCCTATTCATAAGGAGGCTTGGATGATGGCTGGACTCGAATATAAGGGGCATACCGACCTACTCCGTCAACACTTTCATGCAGATGCTATCATGATGCTTGGGTGTCCGCAGATGTTTGTAGCACTTGTAACTGAGCATATACCTCTAAGAGAAGTAACTAAAACTGTAAAGTACAAGATGCTCAAGCAGTTTTTACTCGACTTATCTAAGTCTATACCTCAAGAGCAAGTTGCAGTACTAGGCATAAATCCTCATGCGGGAGATAATGGCGTTTTAGGGCATGAAGATATGCGAGTCCTAAAAGCCATCAAGAGTGCGAACAAACAGATAGGCTTTGAGCAGTTCTTAGGTCCAGTTGTTCCAGACATAGCATTTACACCGCACTTTCGTGCAAACTACAACTACTATGTTGCGATGTATCACGACCAAGGTTTACCACCTCTTAAGGCTCTACACTTTGATGAGAGTGTAAACATATCGCTAAACCTTCCCATAGTTCGTACATCTGTAGACCACGGAACGGCATTTGATATTGCATACAAAGGTGAGGCAAAAATTCTTAGTTATTTAAACGCCATTAAGAGTGCTATAGGTTTTGTGAAGAACATCACCTAAAAAAGAGCATCCAAAGAGCTAATGAAGTACTTTATGATGCAAAAGAGGGTGGATTCAACATCGTTTGTAGCTATAAACAGTAGTAAATCTCATCTTGATGTTACATTATCACTTCATCTGAGATATACTCATTAGATGTTGGAAGTGTAAGTGTTGTATCTTTTTTAATGACTATCATACGAAAGGCATTATCCGTATCTTGCATTGTATGGTTAACTCTACTATTTTTTCTATTTTTAAAACTTAAAAAATACAAGCAATTAGAAACTTTAAAGTGCTGGTGGTCGTGGTGGTTGAATTGTCTCATCACTTGTTGCGGGTTGTAAGTGCCCTGTTTCTGAGAGAGTATCACTTTTTGAGTTACTTTCTTCATCACTACTACAACCAAACATAACAAGAACTAAAAAAATAGATAGATACTTCATCTTATTCTCCTTGGATTATTTTACTTACAATATTTGATCCCTCAAACATAGCACCATAACTTGTTGTATTTATATCAAAAATTATTCCACGAGTATTATTCCAGTAGTTATAATCATTAGTATTGTTCGTTAATGTATCTATGGAGTTGATACTCATATTATTGATTTGATATATAGCAAAATTATTAGTGTAGTTTTGGGGTGGATTGTATGTATATGGCAAACCAAACATCATGTCACTACTGCGGTAACTAAAGGCTTTATGGTTATATTCTGCACTGCTGTAAGTGTAAACATCACCAATTTGTATTTTATCAGCTAGCAGTGGATTTGAAAAATCAGAAATATCAAAGAGTTGCAACTGCAAACCTAAACTTCTACCATCTTCATCAGCATCTCGCCCAATACTTAAGATACGGTTATCATCAACTACATGCAAGTAAGTAGAAAAACCCGGGATGCTTAACTCTCCAACCTTTGTAGGTTTAGTAGGGTCACTCATATCAAGTGTATAGAGTGGATCAGTTTGCCTAAACGTTACGACATAAGCTCTCTCTTGCATAAAACGTACAGCCTTAATCGTTTCACACTCTTTGCCTAAACCACTCAGAGTTCCTACAATATCAAGAGACTCATTGTTTTCTTGCATACTAAAAACTGAGTTGTTGGTATCTTCACTACTCCATGAAAATCCTGCAGTTGTCGCAACACGAAGATAATTATTGTACTCACTCATACTAAATTGGTTGAGCATACTACCAGGGATTATTCCTCTTCCTTTATATGCTAGAGTATCTGATATAGAGAATTTGTATATCATTTGCTGCTCTTTATAATTTGCATAATCATAATAAAGTGGATATTCATTTGACCCTAAATAGAGTGCTTCAGTCGAGGCATAGTAAGTATGTGTATTTCCTAAAAAAGAGATTGCGTCACTGAAGGTGCTAGTGTTGATGTCAAACTGTGTTAGGGTTGTGATTGCTGCACTTTGGTTGAGTTTCAATGGAGCGTAAAATTTTGAAGGGCTTACAAGGGAAATATTTTTCCCATCATTAGAGAGTGTGGGGGTAAGCTTTTCACTTATGACTGTAGGGTTGCCATAATCATAAGTAAAGGCACCGTTATCATCATAGTTGTATTGATAGCAGTTGTTATCGTCCCAGTCAGTATATTCTTTCTTAATACTACTATCTGATGAACTGTCAGAACTCACTATATCATACCCTGTGTAGAAAAGTGGAGTGTCGAGATTATTACAAGGTGTAGTGGGGTATATTTTATCGTACTCATAATTGATTTCTGGATAAAAGCTAGATATGAGTAAGAGTTTGTTATCTAGCAGACGACTCTCTTGGAAGTTACCATCAAGAGAGTAAGTGGATAGTGAAGTAATATTGTTGATATCACTTACATCATATATCTCTATGGCTACTTGTGAGCTTGTAGGGTAGTATGGCATAGATGTTAACTCTATATCTGTATCGGTGTAAATATAGTTTTTATATTCATTTGAGAGCAGAATGAGTCTATTATTTTGAAGGTACATGGAGTGTACAGTTTTCCCAACTGTTGAGATTGTATTAATAGCAGTATATATTTCAGCTGCAATATTTTCAAATGAGCTGATAAAGATCTGTTCATTTTGAGAATCTATACTGTATATATATGTAGCATCATGTTTTAATATATCAGACTCATCAACACCACTCTCTTGTAAGTTTGTTTGGCTTGCATCGGTAGAACTTCCACTCTCAGTAGCCATGTCATCAGAGTTAACAGTATCAGCAGTAGTAGGTACTTCTAAGATTCCATAATCATAGCTATTGTAACTATTTACTTTTAACATTTGACGTATGTAGGAGAGCATATCTTCTTGAGTATTAAAAGTATGAAGTTTTGAGAGTGCATCACTTAAGTCTATCACTCTATCAGACTCACTTTTTACCCAAAAACCTTCATTTTGTTCAATCTCATGGAGTGTTGGAAAAGACAAATCACTATCATTAATTTGCCACTCTTGAGAATCTGTATATTTCCACACTAAATCATCTTCAAAGAGAGTTGTATTTATAATGATATTTTGGGGAAGGGTAAGAAGGTTCCAACCTTCATGAAGATAAATCATATTATTGCTAGGGGACTCTGGGATATTTGTTGGAATATCTAATGCCCAATTTTCTTTAGAGAGAATCCAAAATCCTTGCCAAGGTTTTAAGGAGTGAAGAGTATCTAAGTTTTTTGCAGATATTTTCTCTTGCATAGTTACATCTGGGGAAAAGCCTTGCCAGCTCTGTTTTTGTGTGTCGTAACTCCAAATAATCTCTACTTTTTCGTTTTCAAAGAGTTCTAAGCTTTCTAAATGACTCGGCACCCCAACAAGGCTCCAACCTTTTTGAAAATAGATAGT
Organism: Campylobacterota bacterium; assembly: GCA_034659455.1. GTDB lineage: Bacteria > Campylobacterota > Campylobacteria > Campylobacterales > Sulfurimonadaceae > Sulfurimonas. The sequence goes on from JAYEHI010000336.1 coordinate 3,997, forward strand.
TTCATTTGCGAACGCAAAAATATAAAATAAAGATAATAATAAAATTGTTTTCATTTTAAATCCTTCTTTCGATTAGTATAACTAAAAATGATAAATTATGCACTTAAAAGTTATTCTCTTAAGATTTAAAGGAGTATAATTTGTATGATTTCATAATAAAAAAGTCAACTATTATAATTAAAGGAGAAGACTTAAACCAAACACTTAATTAAAATGTTTCAGTTTGAA